>JBFXFO010000006.1:0-47776 GCA_050178915.1 Rhizobiaceae bacterium
CGCCACGATCTCGCGCGCCGCCTCGTGCCGGTAGGCGGCGCTGCCGCGCACGTCGTCGATCGGCTGCAGCGGGGCAAGGTGCTGCGGCTCGATGACGGCCGCAATGGATTCGTCGAGCACATGTCCGAACAGAGCCTGCTCCAAGGCAGGCAGCCGCTGCGCCACGGCCGAGCAGGCGCCGACGGCGATGGCCACGTCTTCGATGCGGCCAGCCGCATCCGTGACCAGCCGCACAGCCGCCATGGCGATGGAGATCACGAGGTAACGGCGCGCGCCGAGCTTGAGGAAAGACGAGCGTCCGGCAGCCGCGGCGCTCGGGATGTGCACGGCGACGAGCAGTTCGTCCGGCTGGCGGTCGGTCCTGCGGTTTCCCTGGATGAAGTTCTGCAGCGGAATGCGTCTCTCCCCACGCCGCGAGCGCAGCACGATTTCGGCGTCGAGCGTCAGCAGCGGCGGCACGCCGTCAGCCGCAGGCGAAGCGTTGCAGAGATTGCCGGCGACGGTGCCGGTGTTCTGGATCTGGATGGCACCGACCTCGCGCGCCGCCAGCTTCAGCCCGTCGAAGGCCGGCGGCAGGCTGGCGCGGACGATGTCGGTCCAGGTTGTCCGGCCGCCAATGGTGACGCCGCCGGATTCCTCGCGGATGCCGCGCAGTTCGTCGAGCCCGTTGATGTCCAGCACATTGTCACGGATCGGCCGCGCGCCCTGCGCCGGATAAAAATCCGTGCCGCCAGCGAGAATCCGCCACGAGTCGCCGGCCAGAAGCGTGAGCGCGTCATCGACCGTTTCGGGTTTGGCGTAACGCTGCAAGCGTCGGCTCCGATCGCGCTGAAAATTGTTTGCATGCAAATGATATCAGTCTGCCTGTGCTTGTCAAAGCCGTGGTTGAGAACAGCTGTTGACCAACGCTGTCTTTTCCGCTGACGTGACGAAAATTGCAGCGGAGAAGGGCATGGCCGACACGGCTCTCATCGTCATCGACGTCCAGAACGATTTCTGCCCCGGCGGCGCGCTGGCGGTGGCCGGCGGCGACGAGGTCGTGCCCATCATCAACCGCATCGCCGCCGGCTTCGAGCATGTGCTGCTGACGCAGGACTGGCACCCCGCCGGCCACTCCAGCTTCGCGTCGACACATCCGGGCAGGCAGCCTTTCGAGACCGTCGACATGCCTTACGGGCCGCAGACGCTTTGGCCGGACCATTGCATCCAGGGATCGGCGGGAGCCGAGTTCCATCCCGGGCTCGACCGGACACGCGCGGAACTGGTCATCCGCAAGGGCTTTCGACCGGCGATCGACAGTTACTCGGCGTTCTTCGAGAACGACCACAGCACGCCAACAGGGCTGGCCGGCTACCTGCGCGAGCGCGGCATCGGCTCGATCACGCTTGCGGGCCTGGCGACGGATTTCTGCGTGGCCTTCTCGGCGCTCGATGCGGTGCGGCAGGGTTTTGCCACGACGGTCCGTCTCGACGCCTGCCGCGGCATCGACCTCGGCGGATCGGTGGCGGCCATGCTGGCGAAGATGCAGGACGCGGGCGTGAGGCTGGTTTGACCGCGCTGCTGTCGCTGCCGGGCCCGTGTGGTATAAGGCAGCGATGAGCACGCCGTACGAACAGGTCATTGTGCAAGAGCCCGGCAGGCGTGGCGGCAGGCCGTGCATCCGTGGGACGCGTATCGCGGTCGCCGATATCCTCGGCTGGCTGGCTGCCGGCATGTCATCCGCTGACATCGTCGCCGACTATCCGGAACTGACCGACGCCGACATCCGCGCAGCGCTCGCCTACGCAGCCGATCGCGAACGCCGTATCATGACCGCCGTCGCGTGAAGCTGCTGTTCGATCAGAACCTCAGCTATCGCCTCTGCCGAAACCTTTCTGACATTTTTCCTGGCTCCGAGCAGGTTGGGCGGGCTGGACTCGCGGAGGCCGATGACAGCGCCATCTGGAAGTACGCTTCACGCGCTGGGCTGACGATCGTGACGCTCGACGCCGACTTCGCCGAGATGGCTATCCTGAGAGGGTCGCCGCCCAAGATCGTCTGGCTGAGATGCGGCAACCAGCCGACCGATGTCATCGAGCGACTGCTGCGGGAGCACGCTCGGCTGATCGAACGCTTCCTGTCAGACGATGTGGCCGCCTGTCTGGAGCTTTACTGACAGGGTCAACCGACGCCAACGTAACGCTTTACGGCCGCCGGATCGCGGCGCAGCGTTTCGACGTCGACCGTCTCGCGGCTGCGGCCGTTCTCCATGAACAGCACCCGGTCGGCGACCGGCAGCACCGCATCGACACGCTGCTCGACAAGAATGGTCGAGACACCGCGCCGGCGCAGTTCGGCGACCGTCTCGCGGATGCGTGCGATCATCGACGGCATCAGCCCTTCGGTCGGCTCGTCGAGCAGCAGCACGTCGGGTTCGAGGCAGAGCGCACGCGCCATCGCGAGCATCTGCTGCTCGCCGCCGGACAGTGTGCCGGAGCGCTGCGACAGGCGCTCGCGCAACACCGGAAACAGGTCGAGCACGGCGTCGCGCACGACCTTGCCGCGCCCGCGCGCCATCAGGCCGATCTCGATGTTTTCAGCCACCGACAGCTCGGCGAAAAGGCGGCGGCCCTGCGGTACGTAGGCGACGCCTGCTTTCGGCACCTGATGTGGTTCGAGAGCGGTGAGTTCGTGCTCGCCGAGGCGGATCGATCCAGCCGTCGCCGGGACCAGCCCCATGATCGCCTTGAGCAGCGTGGTCTTGCCGGCGCCATTGCGGCCGAGCACGCAGAGCACCTCGCCGCGCTTCAGCTCCAGCGACACGCCGTATAGCACCTGCACCGCTTCATAGAAGCAGTCGAGACCGCCGATGGTGAGCGCGTCAGCCATGCGCCACCGCTCCGAGATAGGCGTCCTGCACACGAACGTCCGCGCGGATTTCCTCCGGCGTGCCCTCCGCCAGGACGCGGCCGGCATTCATCACGGTGACGCGATGCGCCAGCGCCATCACGACCGGCATGTTGTGCTCGATGAGGAGCACGGTCGCCTCGCCGGAAATCTCGCGCACGAGGCCGATGAAATTCTCGATCTCCCCGTCAGACAGGCCCTGCGTCGGCTCGTCGAGGATGAGCAGGCGCGGCTGCAGCGCCAGCCCCATCGCCACCTCGAGCAGGCGCTGGTGGCCGTAGGAGAGCGTGCCGGCCGCAATCGTGCCGCGGCCGGCGAGGCCGGTCCGCTCCAGTGCCTCGTTGACGTGCCGGGTGACGACGCGAGTACCGCGCGATCCGCCGGCGTCGAGCTGGTGCCGCTGCACGGCGAGCGCGACATTGTCGAAGGCGGAAAGGTTGGCGAACACGCTGGTGATCTGGAAGGTGTAGGCAATGCCGCGTCGCACGCGCAGGTGCGCGGGCATGGCGGTGATGTCCTGCGCGTCGAAGACGACGCTGCCGGCGCTCGGCGCGATGCGGCCGCTGATGAGGCTGACGAAGGTGGTCTTGCCGGCGCCGTTGGGGCCAATCACGGCACGAATCTCGCCAGGCATCAGCGAAAAATCGACATCGTCGACGGCTTTCAGCCCGCCAAAGCTGCGTCCCAGTCCGCGTGTCTCGAGCAGCGCCGTCATGGCAGCCACCGGAGCCAGCGCTGGCGGATCGAGCCGAGCAGGCCGCGCGGGAAGAACAGGATGAGCAGGATCAGCGCCACGCCGACGACCAGCAGCCAGGCCGTGGTCACGCCGCTGGTGATGTCGATCGCGTACTGCATGAACAGCGTGCCGACGAGCGGACCGAGCGTGGTCGCCGCGCCGCCGGTGAGCACCCAGAGCAGCGGCAGGATGGAATATTGCACGCCGGCGAAGTTGGCGCCGACATGGCCGAAGAGCAGCGCGTAGGCCGCGCCAGCGGCGGCGCAGATGGTGCCTGAAACAACCACCGCCGCCAGCTTGTTGGCGAAGGTGTCGTAGCCGAGCATGCGGGTGCGCTCCTCATTCTCGCGGATCGCCACCAGAACGCGCCCGTAGGACGAGCGGACCAGCGCCAGCGTCACCAGCAGCACCACAGAGAACAGCGCCAGCGCCAGCATGTAGCGCGTCGTCGGCTGGAACAGGTCGAGCCCGGCGATCTGCCGCGCCTGTTGCGGGATGACCAGCCCCTGGTCGCCGCCAGTCCAGTTGTTGAAGTAGATGATCGTGAGGTAGAGCACCTGCGCGAACATCATGGTGACGATCATGAAGGCGACACCGGTGGTGCGCAGCGCCAGCACGCCGACGATTGCCGACAGGACTGCGCCGACGGCGATGCCTGCGAGCAGGGCGGGCAGAGCCGGCCACTGCAGATGCACCATCACCAGCCCGACGCCATACATGCCGGCGGCAAAGAACATGGCGTGGCCGAGGCTGAGCAGGCCGGCATAGCCGAACAGCAGGTTGTAGCCCGTCGCGAAGGTGGCCAGCACGAGGACGCGCGCCACCACGCCGTGGTGATAGTCGGGCAGCACGAAGCTGAGCGCGAACAGCGCCGCGATGACGCCGAGATGCAGCAGCGTGGCGCGGTCGAGACGCGTCATCGCGTCGGCGTCCCGAACAGGCCGCCGGGCCGGCAGACGAGCACCAGCGCCACCGCACCGGTGGCAATGATCTTGGCCAGCGTCGGCGAGAAGAAGACGGAGATGATGCCGTCGCTCAGGCCGATGAGCAGCGCCGCGACCACCGTGCCGCGCAGACTGCCCAGTCCGCCGATGATGACGACGATGAAGGAGAGCAGCAGCGGGTCGCTGCCCATCAGGTAGTTGGCCTGGCTGATCGGCACGATCATCACCGCCGCCAGAGCCGCCAGCATCGCCCCGGCGGCAAACACGCCGGCATAGACGCGATCGACGGGAATGCCGAAGGCCTGCGCCGTCTCGCGATCGTACTGGGTGGCGCGCATGATCAGGCCGATGCGCGTGCGCGACAGCACGAGCCAGACGCCGACCAGCACGAGGATCGAGGCGACGATGACCGACGCCTTGTAGCCGGAGTAGCCGAACCACGGAAACTGGATGCGGAAGGAGAAGGGCGCCGGCACCGGCTGCGGCACCGGTCCGAAGAACGACAGCGCCAGCTGCTGGATGATGTACAGCAGGCCGATGGTGGCGACGATCGTCGCTTCCGGATTGTAGTTGAGCCGGTGCAGGATCAGCCGCTCGGCGAGCAGCGCGACCGCGCCGACGAGGATCGGGCAGACGATCAGCGCGACGGCGAAGCCGAGCGCGGGGTGGCTCGCCAGCAGCGTCGTGACAAACCAGGCGAGCACGGCGCCGAGCATGAAGAACTCGCCATGCGCAACATTGACGATGCGCATGACCCCGAACACCAGCGACAGGCCGAGCGCGGTCAGCGCCAGCACGGCGCTGGTGACCAGCCCTTCCATCGCAGCGAGCAGGAGATACGGACCGAAGGACATTCAGGCGCCACTCGGCCCGTGCTGCTTGCTCATCGTGCCGCTCAGAGCGGCATCGTCGTGTAGTCGCCCTCCGGCTCGTACAAACCATCCTCAATGGCGGTCTTGTGCACGACCTTCAGCTTGCCGCCTTCGACCTTCGAGATGTTCTGGATGCCGAAGCACTGGTGGATCTTGCCGTTGAACGTCTTGGCGCCCTGTGGGTGCTCGGGCCCTTCGGCGAATGCGGTCATCGCCTCGGTCGCCTCCACCAGCTTGCCGCGGTCGGCGGTCGATGCGTAACCGGCGGCCTCCATCGCGTGCTTGATCACGTAGAGCGTTTCCCAGCAGCCGAACATGTGGGCAGCGGTGGAGACATCCTTCGGGTCGTTCGCGGCGGCGCCATTGTCGTCAATGCCGACGGCTGCGCGGTAGGCCTTCTGCGCGTCCGTGTCGTCGGCCTGCGCATAACGCGGCGAGCCTTCCCAGAAATACGAGCCGTCGAGGAATTCGAGACCGGGGCTGTTGATGTCGACCGCCTCGAGGCTGTCGATGAAACCGAAGAGCTGCGGCCGGCTGGAACCGTAGAACTCGCCCAGTTCCTTGACGAAGGTCAGCACCGCCGGCCCGACCATCACGTGGTAGAGCACGTCGGTATCGGCCGGGATCTGCGGGAAGTATTTCGTGAAGGACGACTCCGTCGGCGGGATGGCGATCTGCGCGATCACATCGGCGCCCTGCGCCTTCAGAGCCGGCGGCAGGTAGTCGCGATGGTCGTAGCCGAAGGCGAAGTCGGGGAAGATCTGCGTGACCTTCTTGCCGGCATTGCCGGCGATCCACGGCGCCATCGCCTGGATCTGGCTCTTCACGTCGGTGATGCCGGGCTGGAAGACGTAGCGGTTGAGCTTGGTCGATGCGACGTGATGGCCTTCGCTCACCACGTAGTACGGGATCTTGTTTTCGCCGGCCGCCGGCGCCGAGCCCATCACCACATGGCTGAACAGCGTGCCGAAGGCGACATCGCAGCCATGTTGCGTGGCGAACTTGCCGACCACCTCGGCGCCGCGCGCCGGGTCGGTGCCGTCATCCTCGATCACAACCTCGACCGGCCGGCCGTTGATGCCGCCGGCATCGTTGATTGCCTTGATCGCGGCGGCGGTGGTCTTTTCGTACCAGCGGCCATAGGCGGCGCCGATGCCGGTGCGGTGCGCCTGGAAGCCGATCTTGATCGGCGCCGAGGACTGCGCCTGCGCGTAGCGGACGAAGCCCGGTGCGAGACCCAGCGCCGCCGTGGCGCCGATGCCTTTGATCACGCTGCGGCGTGAAATATTGCGGCTCAGGATGCTGCGTCGTTCAGTCATGGCGTTCCCCTGTTTTCATGGATCTGACCGGTACTGAAGCTCGCGATGTCGCGTGTCCGGATCAAAACACCGAAGCACGGCAGTGGCAACAAGGTCGTCAACGGGCGACCGGGTCGTCGTGCTGACGACGCGGTCGATGTGAAGCAGTGCTGGCGCATCAGGCCGCGGTCGGCGTCGACAGCAGCCAGAGCCCGAAGACGGTGTAGCCGACCATCAGCGCGGTGAGCGGCAGCTGGCTCAGCGCGACAGCGCGGCGGTCGGCATGCAGGCGCTGCGCTTGTGCATGCGCCACCAGCACGGCAAGCACGTGTCCCAAAATGATCGCGCCGGCCTGCGCGTTCCAAAGCAGCCAGGCCGAGTCCGCGCCGACGATCATGCCCGGCGTCACCTGCCAGTCCGCGGTGCCGAACAGGTTCCAGCCGCGCGCGAACGGATCCGACAGCGCCACCAGCGCGTACTGGCCATTCACCAGCAGCGCCGTCAGATAGTGCGAGAAATGATAGGCGAGCGCGATCGGGACGAGCGACCACACCAGCAGGCCGGCGGCGGCCAGCGGTGACCGGTTGCCCGCAAGGCGCTCGCCGAGCAACACGCAGATGAGGAACAGCGCCGACAAGGCCACGAATGCGCCGGCGAGTCCGAGCGAGTTCGTCGCCATCATCGCGGTGCGGCCGGGAAACTCGAGCGGATTGATGCCGTTCGCCGCCATCCAGACAAAGGTGCGCGAAAAGCCGTCGAAAGAGACCGAGGAGAGCGCCAGCAGCAGGAACAGCACGCCGCTCAGCGGCAGCGGCGGCACGTCCGCAATGCGCGCGCCGGGCCATGACAGAGACAGCCTGCCGTCGGCGTCGCGGCCGAGAATGGCGAAGCGCGCCAGCAGGTTGAAGAAGGCGGACAGGCACTCCCCGCGCCGGGCCCACGGCTCGTACCCGAAGACCGCCATCGCGATCAGATTGCCGGCAAAATAGATCGCGGAAACGGTCGCCAGCCGGTGCGGGTCGTCCGGGGCCGGGTCGATCAGTTCAAACCAGGCAAAGCCGAAGAAGAGAATGACCGCCGGCCACCAGCCGAGCCATTCGGGCAGGCGCAGGCGTCGCCCGCCCGTCGCCAGCGCCATCAGGCGGGCCGGCCCGTACCACGGGCTGATCCAGTGCCAGAGATTGCCGGCAAGCCCCTGCACGAGGGTCAGCCCGATCCACAGCAGCGTCCAGATTGTCAGCGGCAGCGGGTTCGACAGCGGGTCGCGGCTGCCGGCGAAGCCGGCTGACACCAGTGCGGCGAAGCCGGCGAAGGCGAGGCAGCTGGTGACGACGCGCAGCGCATCCGGCGGGGCCGCGCCCAGCAGCCCTAGCCGCCGCGGCGACCAGCGCGGCAACAGTGCGAGCGCGAGGAAGCTGGCAATGACGGCGAGCGCGCCGCCGAGAAGATAGTAGCCGGTCGGCAGCAGCAGCACGAAGCCGCGGTCGGAAGCGTGGGCGAAGGCGGCGGTCGGCGCTGCCGCCGCGAGGATGACGATCAACCATCCCGCGACCGGTCCGGGTCGGCCCGAAAAGGCGGTGGATGGTTGCGGACCTGCGCCCGTCATCTCACCTGCCGGCCCTCACACATAGACGGCGTGTTCGACGCGATCTTCCTCGCCGAAGATCTTCAGGTAGCGCTTGATCTCGCGCGCATCGCCGGTGGCCTTGGCCGGGTTGTCGGAGAGTTTTACCGCCGGGCGTCCGTTGGCCTCGGTCACCTTGCACACCAGCGAGATCGCCTGCAGCCCGTCGACCTCTACCGGCGCGCAATCCTCGAAATCATTGGTGAGATTGGTGCCCCAGCCGAACGTCATGCGCACCTTGCCCTTGAAGTGCCTGTAGGTCTTCAGGATGGTGTCGACGTCGAGCCCGTCGGAGAAGATCAGCAGCTTCTTCTTCGGATCGACTCCCTTCTCGCGCCACCACTGGATGATGCGTTCGCCGGCCTCGATCGGCGGCGCGCTGTCGGGCCGAAAGCCGGTCCAGCCGGCCACCCAGTCCGGCGCATCGCGCAGGAAGGCCGCGGTGCCGAACGCATCAGGCAGCACGATCAGCAGGTTGCCACCATAATAGCGCTGCCATTCCTGCAGCACCTTGTAGGGCGAGGCGCGCAGATCCTTCTCGGTCCTGGCAAGAGCCGCCAGCACCATCGGCAGCTCATGCGCATTGGTGCCGAGCGCCTCGAGGTCGGTGTCCATGGCGAGCAGCACGTTGGACGTGCCGGTGAAGGCGTCGCCGATGCCTTCCTTCAGGGCCTCGACGCACCAGCGCTGCCACAGGAACGAGTGCCGCCGCCGCGTCCCGAAATCGGAGATGCGGATGTCTGGCAGTGCCTTCAGCCGCTCGGTCTTCGCCCACATCTTCGCCTTGGCGCGCGCATAGAGCACGTCAAGCTCGAACGGGCCGAACACCTTCATCGCCGAGCGCGAGCGCAGCTCGTTGATGATCGAGAGCGCCGGGATCTCCCAGAGTGTGACGTCGCACCAGCGCCCGTGGAACTCCAGCTCGTACTGGCCGCCCTTCTTGCGCAGCTCGTATTCAGGCAGCTGGAAATTTTCCAGCCAGGCGAGGAACTCCGGCTCGAAGATCTGCTTGCGGCCGTAGAAGGTGTTGCCGGCCAGCCAGATCATTTCCTTCTTGGCGAAGCGCAGCGTGCGCGCGTGGTCGAGCTGCGCGCGCAATTCCTGCTCGTCGATGTCCTGCGCCAGCTTCACCCTGGTCGAGCGGTTGATCAGCGAGAAGGTGACGCGGACCTCCGGGTAGAGCCCCCAGATCATCTGCAGCATCAAGAGCTTGTAGAAATCCGTGTCGAGCAGGCTGCGCACGATCGGATCGAGCTTCCAGGTATGATTGTAAACGCGTCGCGCGATGTCCGTCCTGGCCATGATGTCTCCGACGGTATGCAGGCGTATTCTGAAAACAGGCGTCAGCTGTCAGCCGACGCTATACCATTCAAAGCATTGTCGCGGCGAAATTGACATGGGCCAACGACGGGCCAGCGACGGCCCGACGATCGCTCGCGGGCTTCGCCCTGCGAGCCTAGACGGCCAGCGATGCGACCGCCGCGCGCAACCGCGTGCCGAGCGGAGTCGGACGGCGCGTGACGCGGTCGACATAGACATGCACGAAGAAGCCTTCGGCCGCCGCGATGTGCTCGTCGTTGCGGAACAGCCCAACCTCGTAGCGCACCGAAGAGGTGCCGAGCCGCGCCACGCGCAGGCCGGCGGTCGCAACGTCGGGAAAGGCGAGTTCGGAGAAGTAGCGGCAGCCGGTCTCCACCACCAGTCCGATCTGCTCGCCCTTGTGGATGTCGAGCGCGCCCTGCTCGATCAGCCAGCCATTCACCGCCGTGTCGAACAGCGAATAGTGCACCACATTGTTCATGTGGCCGTAGATGTCGTTGTCCATCCAGCGCGTCTGGATGGTGCGGAAGGCGCGATAGGCGTCGCGGCCGGATGGGACGGGGCGATCGGTCACCACGCCGCCCTGTAGATTGCCAGCGCGTCGGCTTCCGAGACCTCGCGCGGATTGTTGACCAGCAGGCGCTGCTGCTTCATCGCATCTGACGCGAGACGCGGCAGGTCGGCCTCGGCGACCGAAACCTCGCGCAGCGTCGTCTGCATGCCGAGCCGCTTCGACAGGCCGGCCAGCTCCTCGATGAAGGCTGCGCAGCGTCCCTGCGCGCCTTCCTCGCGTGCGAGCGCGGGGAACGCGTCCGCCGCGATCTCGGCGTAGAGATGCGCGGCGTCAGGCGCGTTGAAGCGCAGCACGTGCGGCAGCACCAGCGCATTCGACAGGCCGTGCGGCACGTGGAAGATGCCGCCCACCGGGTAGGCCAGCGCATGCACGGCGGCGACGGGCGAGTTGGCGAAGGCCTGGCCGGCGAGCATCGAGCCGAGCAGCATGGCGCCGCGCGCCTCGACATCGCCGCCCCTGAACACGGCGGTCTCGATGTTGGCGCCGAGCAGCCGCAGCGCCTGCCGCGCCAGCATCCTGGACAGCGGATTGTTGTTGGCGTTCTTCGAGGCGTAGGCCTCGATCGCGTGCACCATCGCGTCGACGCCGGTGGCGGCAGTGATCGCCGGCGGCAGGCCAATCGTCAGTTCCGCATCGAGCACGGCGATGTCGGGCAGGATGACCGGCGAAGAGACGCCGCGCTTTTCCGTTTCGCCGACGGTGATGATCGAGACGGGCGTCACTTCCGAGCCGGTGCCGGCGGTGGTCGGCACCAGCACCAGCGGCAGCCGCGGCCCGCTGGCCTTGCCCACGCCCCAGGCCGCGTCGAGATCCTCGCCGGAGCCGATCAGGAGCGCCGCCAGCTTGGCCACGTCGAGCGACGAGCCACCGCCAAAGCCGATGACGGCAGTCGCTTTCGCCGCGCGGCCGGCCTCGACGGCCTTCTCCAGCGTGGCGCGCGACGGATCGGCCTCGACCGCGTCGAAAATGGTGACCGCGATGCCGGCATCGCGCAGCGATGCCAGCGCAGGGTCGCAAAGCCCGAGCCGGCGCAGGCCCGGATCGGTGACGAACAGCACCGAGCCGTCCAGCCGCTTGCCCGCGATCGCTGCCACGCGCCGGGCAGCGCCCGGCTCGAAGACCAGCGACGGTGTCGTGTTGAAGACGAATGGATTCACGCTGTGCTCTCCCTCGGCGCGCACTTAACCGCCGCGCCGCGCCGCTGACAATTCCCCTGGCGCGCGACTGGCTCAATTGATTTCCGCCAAGGGCTGGGCAAAGACTTGGAAAAGCGGCCGCACATGCGGATGTGTCGCGGCCAGACAATCAGGGAGACGGGCATGGCATTCGACCGGGCGAGGCTCGACGCGCTGCGCGCCAGATATGCGGAGACGCATGGCGGCAAGATGTATGACCCGGCCTTCGCCAAGGTCGCCGACAAGATCTTCTCCAAGACGGGCACGCGCCCGGCGCCCTATTCCGGCGTCCCGACCTTCCTCACCGCGCCCTACCGGCCGGTGGACAACAGCAATCCCGATTTCGGCGACCTGCAGGTGGCGATGCTCGGCGTGCCGATGGATCTGGGCGTTACCAACCGGCCCGGCTCGCGCTTCGGGCCGCGCGCGCTGCGCGCCATCGAGCGCATCGGTCCCTACCATCACGTGCTCGGCTGCGCGCCGATCTACGAGTTGCGCGTGGCCGATATCGGCGACGTGCAGTTCGCCAGCCGCTTCCGGTTGGAACAGAGCCATGACGACATCGAGAAGCGGCTGCACCAGATCGTCGATGCCGGTGTCATCCCCCTTTCCGTCGGCGGCGACCATTCGATCACGCATCCGATCATGAAGGCGGTGGGCAAGAAGCAGCCGGTCGGCATGATCCACATCGACGCGCATTGCGACACCGGCGGCTCATACGACATGAGCAAATTCCACCACGGCGCGCCGTTCCGCAACGCCGTGCTCGACGGTGTGCTCGACCCGACCCGCACCATCCAGATCGGCATTCGCGGCTCGTCGGAATATCTGTGGGAGTTCTCCTACGAATCCGGGATGACCGTCATCCACGCCGAGGAAGTCGACAGGCTCGGCATTGAGGCGATCATCAAACGAGCGCTCGAGGTGGTCGGCGACGGGCCGACCTACATCTCCTTCGACGTCGACAGCCTCGACCCGTCCTTTGCGCCGGGCACCGGAACGCCGGAGGTGGGCGGGCTTTCGACGCGCGAGGTGCTGGCCATCCTGCGCGGGCTGAAGGGCGTCAACATCGTCGGCGGCGACGTGGTCGAGGTGGCGCCGCAATACGACGCCACCGCCAACACCGCTCATTGCGGCGCGCAGGTGCTGTTCGAGATCCTCTCGCTGATGGTGTTCAGCCCGGCGGTCCAGGCAGCCGGGAAGCGCTGACGCCATGCGGATCGCCGCCCTGCAGATGAACGCCGCGGCCGGCGAGCCTTCGCTCAACCTCGGCCGCATCGGGAACGCGGTCGAGGCTGCGGCCAGGGGCGGCGCGGCGCTGCTGATCGCGCCGGAGCTGGCGGTCCCGGGTTATGGCGCCGGCGACGATTTCGCCACGCTGGCCGAAGCCGGCGACGGGCATCTGGCGCAGCATCTGGACGAGCTCGCCCGACGGCACGGCATCGCGATCGTCGTCGGCTTCGCCGAGCGCGATGGCGACATCGTCTACAACAGCGCGCTGTTCGTCGATCCCGCCGGCCAGCGTGCGGTCTACCGCAAGTCGCATCTCTACGGTCCGTATGAACGGCAGCATTTCGAACCGGGCCGGCCGGTGGCGGTGACGTTCGAGTTCGGCGGCATCAGCTGCGGCCTGCTCATCTGCTACGATGTCGAGTTCCCTGAAAATGTGCGGCGGCTGGCGCAGGCAGGCGTCAAGCTGGTGCTGGTGCCGACGGCGCTGCCGGCGACCGCGTCGAACCGCATCATCCCGGAGAAGATGATCCCGGTGCGCGCGTTCGAGAACCAGGTGTTCGTCGCCTATGTCGATTTGTGCGGCTCCGACGGCCGCTTCGACTATGGCGGCCTGTCGACAATCGCGGCGCCGGACGGTTCGGTGCTGGCGCAGGCGGGCTTCGGGGACGAGCTGCTCTTCGCCGAGATCGACACATCGGCCTATGCCGCGTCGGCCGAGGCCAACACCTACCTGGCCGATCTGCGGCTGAGCTAGGTCAGTGCGCGGCGAGCGGAGCGAGCACGCCCGGCTCACCATAATCGACGATGCGGTCGCGGCGCAGCCAGCGCACCAGCAGCAGCATCGCCACGGTGGCGAGGCCGGCTGACAGGCCGATCCAGATGCCGTCGCCCGAAAAGCCGGCCCGGAAGGCGAGCACGACGCCGAGCGGGAGCCCGACGATCCAGTAGCCGAAGGCGGCGAAGAGCATCGGCAGCGTGGTGTCGTGCAGACCGCGCAGCATGCCGGCCGCCACGACCTGTGCGCCGTCGACGATCTGGAACGCCGCCGCGAAAACCATGAAGCCGACGGCCAGCGTCACCACCTGCGCGTTTGCCGGGTCGCCCGTATCGATGAACAGCGAGATCAGCAGGTGCGGCGCCGCCAGCATCAGCAGCGCAGTCGTCGCCATGAAGCCGACGCCGAGCGCGAACGCCACCCAGCCAGCGCGGCGCACCCCGTCCGGATCGGCGGCGCCGAAGGCTCGGCCGACGCGCACTGTCGCCGCCTGCGCCAGCCCCATCGGGACCATGAAGGAGATGCTGCAGATCTGCAGTGCGATGGCGTGGGCGGCGAGTGCCGACGCGCCGATCAGGCCCATCGCGAAGGCGGCGGCGTTGAACACGCCGACCTCGAAGGCGAGGATGCCGGCGATCGGCAGACCGAGCTTGAGCATGGCGCGGAAGCGCGGCCAGTCGGAGCGCCAGAAACGGCCGAACAGGCGGTAGCGGCGGAAGCGCCGGTCGGTCACCACCGCGATCGCCAGCCCGACGAACATGATGCCGTTGGCTATCGAGGTGGCGAGCCCCGAGCCGGCGATCCCCATCGCCGGAAAACCGAGATTGCCGAACACCAGCAGCCAGTTGAGGAGCGCGTTGGTGACCACCGCGACGAAGGCGACGACCAGCGCCCATCCCGGGCGCTCCAGCGCCGAGATGAAGGAGCGCAGCACGATGAAGAAATAGAACGGCAGGAGCCCCCATTGCAGCGTGCGCAGATAGGTGCCGCCGGCTTCCGCCAGCGCCGGTTCCTGTCCCATGGCGCGGAGGATGGCGCCCCCGTTCCACAGCAGGATCCAGATCGGGATGGCGACGAGAATGGCCAGCCAGAAGCCCTGCCGCACGGTGCGGCGCAGATCGCGCACGGCGTGCAGGCGGCGCCCCAGCGCCGTTGCCATCATCGGCTGCGCCGCCAGGACGAGGCCCATGCCGAACATCATCGGAGCGTAATAGAGGTTGGCGCCCAGCGCGCTGGCGGCGAGCGTGTCGGCGCCGAGCCGCCCGAGGAAGATCACGTCGGTCGCGGTCATCGCCACCTGGGCGAGGTTGGTCAGAACCATCGGCCAGGACAGCGAGATCATCGCGCGAATCTCGTCGCGCCACGGGTGGGCAGGCGCGATCGCGCCCGTTTCCGAAGACATTGTCCGGCTCATATGGCGGGGGAACGGCCGGGGGCACACGTTCCGCGGTTCATCCCGCGACAGCGGTCGCGGCTGCCGGCTTGTCGCCCAAGCCATGCCGGAAGGCAAGAGGCCGCGATTGTGCCAGTTGCTAGGCGGCGGCGCTCTGTTCGTTGCGCCATGTGCCGTCCGCAGCGCGGGTGACGAGGATCACGGGCAGGCCCTTCGCCTGCGCCCGCGCAATCGTGTCGCCCACGCTGCCGGCGCCGGAATCGCCCTCACCATCATAGACCGCGACAAGCACGCCGCAGGAATCGACCACATCCATCGCCTGCGCCACGTGCTCGTTGGCATCCGAACCCCCCGCCGCGAGCCTTGGCTTGCCGGTCTTGCGCGCGGCGTCGCGGGTCAGGCGCTCTTCGGCTGTCGCGCGCATCGGTTCGGTGGTGAGAAAGTCGCCGGTGGCCGGGTCCACATAGGGGAAGACGAGATCCGGCCGGGGCAGGCCGAGTGCGTTCCACCCGTCGACCGCCAGCCGGTCGGCGCCGGGTGCATAACCGGAGACGAGGCGCGCGGCGCGGCCTTCGGCGACGAGCGCAGCGAACAATCGCTGCAGATGGTCGGCCATGCCGGCCCCGCCGCCCAGACGGGCGAGATCGCGGTGGCCGACGAAGCCCACCGCCGGCGCATCGTCCTTCTTCCAGAGCCAGCTCGACGACACTTCGATCCCCCGCTTGGCGCCTGCCTCGGCGATGGCGTTGGCCACCAGCAGGATTTCCGCACCGGGCGGCGCGTGGAAGACGAAGCGCAGCCGGCAGAGCCGGTCTAGCACGCCACGCTCGGCGAGCAACGCGTCCGCCATGCGCCCGGCGGCGTCGGCGGCGGCGCGCGCCTCGCGCGGATCGGGCGCACCGACGATCGACAGGTCGATCTGCGTCGTAAAGCCGGAGCCGAGTTGCGGCTCGCGCCCCACCCAGCGCGGCTGCATCCGGCCGGAAGCATCGCGGCCGATGGCGAAGGTGAGCACCGAAACCTGCTTGCGCCAGGCGGTGACGCGGCTGCCCTCCTCGCCGCTGCCCTCGATGAGCGCGCGCAGCAGCACGGCGTCCCAGCGCCGCGTCATCGCGTCGAGCGTCTCCCAGCCATGCATGCCGGGGTGCCGCCTGCGCTCCTCGTCGCGCAGGCGCGGGTCGGTGCCGACGGTCGGGCGCCAGCCGTCGACAGCGCGATCGACGGTCCAGCGATTGTGCTCGGCGATGGCAATGTTCTTCAGCCGTTCGGCGCGGCGCAGCTCCTGCGCGGTCGGTGCAAAATCCTGCCCTTGCCGCCACCAGACCTGTGGCAGCACGCCGGCGTGCAGCGCCGCATAGTCGAAGCGCTCCTCCAGCTTCAGATGCGCGTCCTTCAGCTCCTGGCCGATCACCGGCAGCTCGTTGCGCCCGCCGGGCCGCCACTGCGCCTCCAGATCCTCCAGCTTCATCACTGCATGCCGGCGCAGCCGCCGGTTCGCAGAACGCTTCGTTTCGCTCAGCTCGCTCCACGCCACATCGGAGAAGGCGAAATCCGGCGTCTGCCGCCGCATCGCTTCGCCGGTCGCCACGTATTGCGCATGCAGCGCGCGCGGCGCGGCGTCCGCCTGCGGCTCGCAGGCAGGGGTGGAGGCGATGGCGCTTTCATAGGAACCGAAGCTGCGCGCGATGCTGACATGCGGCGACGACAGCACCGGCGTGTCGCCGGCATGTCCGCTCCAGATGCGGATCGCGATCAGAGCCGGCGCGCGCTGGCGGCGCAGCATGGCGGTGTGAAGGCCGAGCGCGGCGCGCAGGTTGAGCGTGTCGTCGCCCGTCGCGAAGACCCAGGCCGTGACCTCTGCGGCGTCGCCGGCCAGCCGCTCGATGCTGTGGTCGGCGGCGAAATCGACGGCGCTGGCATCCAGTTCGTCAAACGAGAGCTCCGGCCGGGCCTCCGGCGGCAGGCAGTCGGGCGCACCGTCGGGAATGAAGAAGGCGGGGCAGCGGCGACGCAGGCGCTGCTCCACCGGTCCGATGTCGCGGTCGAGGAAGGTGATGCGCGGAGCGCCAAGGCCGGCACGCCAGCCGGTCAGCAGCGTCTCGATCGCCACCGCCTCGCCCTGCTTGCCGCAACCGAAGACGACGAGGTGGACGCGCCTCTGGCCGGCCTCCAGCGCAACCCGGTCGAAACGCGCGTCGGCGATCAGCGACTGCGCCGATTCCTGCGCCAGCGAGAAACCGCGGATGCCCGGCCCGCCGACAAAACCGCGCGGCGAGGAATCCACCAGCCCGGCGGCGATGTCGGGATCGGCGAGCAGCGCCGACACCTCCGGCCCGTCACGCCCGACATGGCCACGCGCGGCTTCCGCCGCGTCGAGCGTGCGCATGTCGTCGCCAAGCGCGACGACGATCTTGCGCGAATCCGGAAGGAAGACGCGCCGGTAGATCGCCGGGTCGGAGGGGTCGCCTTCGGCGAGCAGCACGCCGTCGCGCCGCGCCGTGATCGCCAGCTCGGGCGTGACCCCGCGATGCACCGCGGTCACGGCGAATCGGTGGCGGCGGCGAAAGCGGAACTCGCGCGCCACGCTCTGCCCCACGGGTCCGTAGCCGAGCAGCACCACGCGCTGCCGCCGGCGGCGCTGCAGCCGCAGCCGCAGCGCCAGGATGGCGCGCGGCACGAGCAGCGTAAGCAGGGTGACGATGGAGAAGATGGCGGCGGCGAAGCGGGCAAACTGCAGCAGCGGCCCCGGCCCGCCCTCATGCTGCATTTCCAGCACGAACAGCTGGATCGCCCTGTACAGCGCGTCGAGGAATTCGCGGCCCGTCGGCCATGCCGTCGGGAACCATGTGTCGCCCGGCGCCAGATGGCCGATGACGCCGATCACGAGAATGACGGCGAACAGCGGCGCCAGCAGCCAGTTCAGACGCACACGCTCCGCCATTCAAGTCTCCGCACCCGGCCACCTGAGGCAGGCTAGAGCAATTCCGTGGCGAACGAAATCGCCGGGCACCCGCTCAGGCAGACGCCTCGAAGGCGAGCCCGCCGCCGATGCGGACGGAGCGGACGTCCAGCGTCTCCGACAGGTGCACGATGTCGGCGCGGGTGCCGTCGCCGAAGCGGCCATGCGTGGCATCGATGCGCATGGCCATGGCCGGGTAGAGCGACGCCATGCGCAGTGCTTCCGCCAGCTCCAGACCGACGGTCAGGTGCATGAAACGCACCGCCGAGATCATGTCGAGATCGGCGCCGGCGAGCGTGCCGTCGGCCAGCCGCAGGCTGCCGTCGCGGCGATAGACAGTGCGGCCGTTGAGCGAAAACTCCGTCATGCCGGTGCCGATCGTGGCCATCGCGTCGGTGACCAGGAAGACGCGGCCCGGTTCCTGTTTGGCGCGTAATGCGATGGCAATCGTCGCCGCATCGACATGGATGCCGTCGGCGATCAGACCGGCGAAAAGCGAGCCGGTGGCGAGTGCGGCGCCGACCATGCCCGGCTCGCGGTTGCCGAGCTGGCTCATGGCGTTGAAGAGATGCGTGACCATGCGCGCGCCGGCCTGCGCGCAGGCGCTCGCCTGCGCAAAGCCGGTGTCGGAATGGCCAAGGCTCACGATCAGCCCCGCGGCGCTGAGCACGGCGATCTGCCCGGCGCTCGCCGATTCCGGCGCAACGGTCGTGAGGAGATGCGGCAGCCTGGCGCGGGCAGATACGAGGAAGGCCCGGTCGGCCTCCTGCATCGGCCGGATCAGCTTCGGATCATGCGCACCCTTGCGCGCCACCGATAGATGCGGGCCTTCGAGATGCAGGCCGAGGAAGCCGGGTACGCCAGCGCGCGCCGCATCGGCGCCGGCTTCGACCGTCGCCTCGGTGATCTCCGGCGTGTCGGTGATCAGCGTCGGCAGCAGGGCCGTCGTGCCGAAGCGTGCATGGGCGCGGCAGATGGTGGCGATTGCGTCGACGTCCTGGCGGCTGTTCAGCATGACGCCACCGCCGCCATTGACCTGCAGATCGACGAAGCCGGGCGCGAGCACGCCGCCATCGAGGTCGACCCGCTTCAGGCCGGGCGCAACCGCCGTCAGCGGCGCGATTGCCTCGATCTGCTCGCCGTCGACGACCAGCGCATGATTGTCATGCCAGCCGTCGCCGTCGAAGATGCGCGCGCCGGTGATCGCGTAGCGGCCGGTCATGGGAGGGTTCCTTTGGGCATCAGCGCGTCTCGGTGACCTTGCGCAGATTGCGCGGCTGGTCGGGATCGAAGCCGCGCCGGCGGGCGAAGGCTTCCACGAAGGCGTAGAACGACACCACCAGCGCCAACGGGTCGGTGAGCGGATGTCCGGTCGCTGCCGCAGGCAGAGCATGCGCGGCTTTCGCCGCGCTGGTCACGAAGGCGGCCGCGCCCTTGGCCGCCAGAGCGTCGGCAGCCGCGACGGTCGAGGCCTGCGCGGCGTCGCGCACGGCCAGCGCCAGCACCGGGAAGCCGGGCTCGACCAGCGCCAGCGGGCCGTGCATCACCTCCGCCGCCGAATAGGCTTCGGCGTGCAGACGGCTCGTCTCCTTGAACTTCAGCGCGACCTCATGCGCGATGGCGAAGGATGGCCCGCGCCCGAGCACGAACAGCGAGCGTGCATCGTCGAGTGCGGCATTCATCGGCGACCAGTCGCGATCGAGGGCCTTTGCGAAGTGGTCAGGCAATGCCTCAAGCGCCGCGAGCAGCGCGCGGTCCTGTCGCCAGTGCGCGAGGATGGCGAGGCCGGCGACGGTGGACGCCACGAAGCTCTTCGTCGCCGCCACGCTGCGCTCCGGTCCCGCCGCAATGTCGATGGCGTGATCGCAGGCCTCGGCGAGCGCTGACCCCGCGGTGTTGGTGAGTGCGATCGTCAGCGCCCCGCCCTCGCGCGCCGACGCGCTCATCGACACGATGTCGGGACTGGCGCCGCTCTGCGACACGGCGATGGCCGCGGAGCCGGCCAGCGACAGGCGGGCGCCGTAGATCGAGGCGACCGACGGGCCGACCGATGCGACCGGTACGCCGGCGACAAGCTCGATCGCGTATTTGAGATAGGTCGACACGTGGTCGGAGGATCCCCGCGCGATGGTGACGACGACGCGCGGATCGGTGCGCGCCAGCGCCTCGCCGGCCGCGCGCAAAGGTGCGGCTGCCTCGCGCAGCAGCCGTGCCGTGGCGGCCGGGATTTCGGCGATCTCACGCTGCATCTGGCTGCTCATGCCGCACCTCCGGAGGCTGGCGCGAGGCTGAGTTCGGCGACGAAGTCATAGGCGTCGCCGCGATAGATGGAACGTGTGTATTCGATCACCTTGCCGGTCCCGAGATAGGAGATGCGCGCAATGTTGAGGCTCGCCGCGCCGGCGGCGACACCGAGGATTTTCGCATCGGCCTCGCCAAGGTTGGCGGCGGAGATCCGCTGCACCGCGCGCACCGGGCGATGGCCGGTGCGTTCGAGCGCGGCGTACAGCGAACTGCCGATCGCCTCCGGATCGGGCAGCACACTGGCCGCGAGCGAGGCGCGTTCGATGGCGAGCGGCGTGTCGTCGGCGATGCGCAGGCGGCTCACCCGCGCCACCATCTCCGATGCCGGCAGGCCGAGCACCATCATCTCGTCGGGCGACGGCGCATAGAGGCCGCGGTCGAGCCATTGCGAGCGCACCGTCAGCCCGCGCCGCGCCATGTCCTCGGTGAAGGAGGTGAGGCGCGACAGCCGCTGCTCGACGCGCTCGACGCGCCGCGCCACAAACGTGCCCGAGCCGTGGCGCTGGATGAGCAGCCCGTCCTTCACCAGATCCTGCACCGCCTTGCGCACGGTGACACGTGAAACGTTGGTGCGGATGGCGATGTCGCGCTCGGAAGGCAGCGCATCACCCGGCCCGATGATGCCGCGCCGCACGGCGTCCTCGATGGAGCGGCGCAGCTGCAGATAGAGCGGCGCCGCCGACCCTTCGGCCAGCTTCACCGCCGCAAAGATGGTGTCGGCGTCAGCCATGCACGGCGGCCTCGACACCGAGGAAGGAGCGCAACGCCATCTGGACGGCGCCGCCGAGCGCGTCCTGCTGCGGCGGGCGCAGCTTCGCCTGCACGGCCGGCGAGAGCAGCGGCGCGTAGAGCTGCGACAGCCCACCCAGCAGGCAGAGCGGATCGCCGGAGCGCAGATCGAGCACGGCCAGCGACGCCTCGATGAAATGCACCGCATTGGCGAGGATCTTTTTCGCCACCGCATCGCCCTTCGCGGCATGCTCGAACACCATCGGCGCGAAGCCGCCGAAATCGCCCGGCTTGGCGGTGGTGGTGAACTCCACCACGTCGCGCGGTTCGTTGCGGAACACGGCAAGCAGCGCACGCGTCAGATCGGACGGCTCGCCGATGCGGTCATAGGCAAGCAGCGTCTCTTCCAGCAGGTCGCGGCCGATGCGTGCGCCCGACCCCTGGTCGCCGACAAGGAAGCCCCAGCCGCCGACCGTGCGCGCCGCGCCGTCCTTGCGCACCATGAAGGCGGTGCCGGTGCCGAGGATGGCGATGGCGCCGTCGCCTGCGCCGACCGCGCCCTCCAGCGCGATCAGCGCATCGCTGACGACGAGGTTGCGGCTGAACGGCAGGATGGCTTCCAGCTGCTGGCGGTAGGTGCCGACATTGGAGCCGGCGAGGCCGAGCAGCGCCGGCGTCTTCGACACCAGCGCGGCGTCGATGCCGGCGTCCTCGAAGGCGAGGCGCACGGCGTCCACGATGCTGGCGCGGGCACCGGTCAGATCGGTGCGGATGTTGGCGGCGCCGCTGCGCGCACGGCCGAGCACGCGGCCGTCGGCGCTTGCCAGCGCTGCGCGGCACGACGTGCCGCCGCCATCGATTCCGATCACAAGATCCACGAGTCGCGGGCCTCCCAAGTGGATAATACCACTAACATACCAATAGCCAAGGCGTTAACAAGCCCTGCCGGCTGCGAGCAGTACAAATTGCTGTATATGTTCAATTTTTGTCAATTTCGTCGCAGCCACCTCGATCCGGTTGTTAACAGGCGCTGGACAAGTGGTATTTTGTTGGTATGGTCGCTGTCGAGGAGGACTGCGGATGGCGCTGGCGCGCACCGAACAGCAGCACGCCGAAGCGGCCGGGCTCGATGTCCAGCCTCCCGAGACCATTCTCCGCATCCTCGCCGAAGCCCAGGTTCAGGCTGCCGCAGCTGTCGGTCAGGCGCTGCCGCAGATCGCCGAGGCCGCTGCGACTGCCGCCGACGCATTGCGTGGCGGCGGCCGGCTGATCTACGCCGCAGCCGGCAGTTCCGGCCTGATGGCGCTGGCCGATGCGCTCGAGATGCCCGGCACTTTCGGCATCGCACGCGACCGCGTCGTCACGCTCATGGCCGGTGGCATTGCAAGCCTCACCGACATGGTCGGCGGCGTCGAGGACGACGCCGAAGAAGCGGCGCGCGAGATTTCCGCGCTCGGCGTTTCGGCGAGCGACTGCGTCTTCGCGCTCTCGGCCAGCGGCACCACGCCCTATGCCGTCGGCGCGTTGACGCAGGCGAAGAAGCTCGGCGCACGCACAATCGGCATCGCCAACAATGCCGGCACGCCGCTGGTGACCGGCGCCGACATCGGCATCGTGCTGCCGACTCCCCCGGAAGTCATCGCCGGCTCGACCCGCATGGGCGCCGGCACCGCCCAGAAGATCACGCTCAACATGCTGTCGACGCTCGTCGCCGTGCATCTCGGGCATGTGCATGACGGCTTCATGGTCAATCTGCGCGCCGACAACGAGAAGCTGCGCGGGCGCGCGGCGCGCATCGTGTCGGCCGTCAGCGGCACCGACATCGAGCAGGCCCGGCGGGCGCTCGACACTGCCGGTGGCGCAGTGAAGGAGGCGGTGCTGCTCGCCTCCGGTTCGCGCGGCGCGGACGAGGCACGGCAGCTGCTGGGCGAGAGCAACGAACATCTGCGCGATGCGCTGAAGCGGTTGCAGGAAGGCCGTTTCACGCCGCGTTGAGGCAACGATCACAGCGAACCTGGAACAGGTCAAACAGGGAGACCATCATGAACATGCATATCTCCAGACGCGTCACGACCGCACTGCTGCTCGGCAGCAGCATGCTTGCCTCCGCCGGCATCGCGGCGGCGCAGGACACCACGCTCACCATCGAGAGCTGGCGCAATGACGACCTCGCCATCTGGCAGGAGAAGCTGATCCCGGCTTTCGAGGCCGCCAATCCGGGCATCAAGGTGGTGTTCTCGCCCTCGGCTCCGACCGAATACAATGCGGCGCTGAACGCCAAGCTCGACGCGGGCTCGGCCGGTGACCTGATCACCTGCCGTCCGTTCGACGCCTCGCTCGAGCTGTACAACAAGGGCCACCTCGCCGACCTGACCTCGCTCGCCGGCATCGAGAACTTCTCCGACGTGGCGAAGTCGGCCTGGCAGACCGACGACGGCAAGGCGACCTTCTGCGTGCCGATGGCATCGGTCATCCACGGCTTCATCTACAACAAGGATGCGTTCGACCAGCTCGGCATCACGCCGCCGGCCACCGAGGCCGAGTTCTACGCCGCGCTCGACAAGATCAAGGCCGACGGCACCTTCATCCCGATGGCGATGGGCACCAAGGATCTCTGGGAAGCCGCGACCATGGGCTACCAGAACATCGGCCCGAACTTCTGGAAGGGCGAGGAAGGCCGTCTGGCGCTCCTCAAGGGCGAGCAGAAGCTGACCGACCCGCAGTGGGTCGAGCCGTTTGCCGAACTCGCCAAGTGGAAGCCCTATCTCGGCGATGGCTTCGAGGCGCAGTCCTATCCCGACAGCCAGAACCTGTTCACGCTCGGCCGCGCCGCCATCTACCCGGCCGGCTCGTGGGAGATCTCCGGCTTCAACACGCAGGCGCAGTTCAAGATGGGCGCCTTCCCGCCGCCGGTGAAGAATGCCGGCGACACCTGCTACATCTCCGACCACACCGACATCGCGATCGGCATGAACGCGAAGTCGCCGAATGCCGAGGCCGCCAAGAAGTTCCTGTCATGGGTCGCGTCGCCGGAATTCGCCACCATCTACGCCAACGCGCTGCCGGGCTTCTTCAGCCTGTCCAACACGCCGGTGAAGATGGAAGACCCGCTGGCGCAGGAGTTCGTCTCCTGGCGTGAGAAGTGCAAGTCGACCATCCGCTCGACCTACCAGATCCTGTCGCGCGGAACCCCCAACCTCGAGAACGAGACCTGGGTGGAGTCGGCCAACGTGATCAACGGCACCGACACGCCTGAGGTCGCGGGCAAGAAGCTGCAGGACGGCCTCGACGCCTGGTACAAGCCCGCGAAGTAAGCCAGACCGGCATCCTCTCCCTGGAGAGGATGGCCACGCCGGCGCTGCCCCTCACCTGCCTGCCGGCATCCTCTCCCCGTCACCACGGGGAGAGGTGCGATGGCCGCAACGCTTCCGATCCCCCTCTCCCCGTGCTTGCGGGGAGAGGGTAAGGGTGAGGGGCATCGCATTCCGCTCAACGTTTCGGAGTGATCCCGAGCCAATGGCCGGCGAAGCAACGCCAGACAAGAAGCCTTTCCGCTGGCACATCTGGGTGTTCCTGGCACCGGCAGTGCTCGTCTACACGGCGTTCATGATCGTGCCGCTCTTCGGCACGCTGCAGTTCTCGCTCTTCGCCAACATCGACCAGCAGCAGACGTTCGTCGGGCTGGCCAATTTCGAGAAGCTGTTCGGCGATCCGCGCTGGTCCAGGGATTTCTGGAACGCGCTCGCCAACAACACCTGGTTCTTCATCATCCACATGCTGGTGCAGAACCCGATCGGCATCCTGCTGGCGGCGCTGCTGTCGCTGCCGCGGCTGCGCTTCTCGTCCTTCTACCGCACCGCCATCTTCATCCCGACCATCCTGTCCTTCGTCATCGTCGGTTTTGTCTGGAAGCTGATCCTGTCGCCGCTGTGGGGCGTGTCGCCCTTCCTGCTCGACCTCGTCGGGCTGAAGAGCCTGTTCGCGCCGTGGCTGGGCAAGGAGGAATACGCGCTCACCGCGCTCGGTCTCATCTCGGTCTGGCAGTTCGTCGGCATCCCGATGATGCTGATCTATGCCGCGCTGCTGTCGATCCCGGACGAGGTGATCGAGGCGGCCGAATGTGACGGCATCACCGGCATGGCGCAGTTCTGGAAGATCAAGCTTCCGCTCATCCTGCCGTCGATCGGCATCATCTCGATCCTCACCTTCGTCGGCAATTTCAACGCCTTCGACCTGATCTACTCGGCGCAGGGCGCGCTCGCCGGCCCGAATTTCTCGACCGACATTCTCGGCACCTTCCTCTACCGCACCTTCTTCGGTTTCCAGCTGCAGCTCGGCGATCCGAACATGGGTTCCACCATCGCCTCGATGATGTTCTTCATCATCCTCGGCGGCGTCTGCATCTACCTGTTCGCGATCCAGACGCGGCTGCGGCGGTATCAGTTCTGATGAGAGGTGGGATGATCGCTGCTTTCACCCCGCTCTGGGCTACCGCCCATCTCCCCCTCAAGGGGGGAGATCAGCCGGCCGCTGGCATATCGCCAATCGCCGACGTTGCAGAAGGCGGATCGGCATTGCAGCTGCCAATCTCGCCCCTTGAGGGGGAGATGTCCGGCAGGACAGAGGGGGGTCCGAAGGACCCACGCCATCGAACAGGTGAGCGAGGCTGTCGATGAGCCGCGCGACCACCTCCCCCGCCCGCTCGGCAGCCGCGCATGCGGTGCTGATCGCCTATACGGTGATCGCGCTGTTCCCGGTGGTGCTGATCGTCGTCAACTCGTTCAAGTCGCGCAACGCGATCTTCCGCTCGCCGCTGGCGCCGCCGACCGCGGAGACATTCGACCTCGTCGGCTACACGACGGTGATGAACCAGGGCGATTTCTTCGCCTACTTCCAGAACAGCCTGATCGTCACCGTCGCCTCGCTGTTCTTCGTGCTGCTGTTCGGCGCCATGGCCGCCTTCGCGCTGTCGGAATACCGCTTCCGCGGCAACACGCTGATGGGGCTCTACCTCGCGCTCGGCATCATGATCCCGATCCGGCTCGGCACCGTCGCCATCCTGCAGATGATGGTGGCGAGCGGGCTGGTGAACACGCTGTGGGCGCTGATCCTCGTCTATACCGCGCAGGGTCTGCCGCTGGCGGT
The DNA here is from genome assembly GCA_050178915.1 of Rhizobiaceae bacterium. Taxonomy (GTDB): domain Bacteria; phylum Pseudomonadota; class Alphaproteobacteria; order Rhizobiales; family Rhizobiaceae; genus JBFXAF01. Next base: position 25,968 of record JBFXFO010000006.1, read on the forward strand.
CTTCATCCTCTCCGAGTTCATGAAGACGGTGTCGGAAGACCTGAAGAATGCCGGGCGCATCGACGGCCTTTCGGAGTACCGCATCTTCTTCCGGCTGGTGCTGCCGCTGGTGCGGCCGGCAATGGCGACCGTCGCCGTGTTCAGCATGATCCCGATCTGGAACGATCTCTGGTTCCCGCTCATCCTGGCGCCGTCGGAAGAAACCAAGACGGTGACGCTCGGCGCACAGATCTTCATCGGCCAGTTCGTCACCAACTGGAACGCCGTGCTGGCGGCACTCTCGCTGGCGATCCTGCCGGTGCTCGTGCTCTACGTCATCTTCTCGCGGCAGCTTATCCGCGGCATCACATCGGGAGCAGTGAAATGACATCTCGAAAAGCATTTGCGGCCGGCGCGTTCGCTGTCTCGCTGCTCGGCGCCGGGCTCGTACCCGCCCATGCCGACACCATCTCGGCGATGCCCGACGAGACCGGCAAGTCGATCTTCTACACGCCCTGCAATCCAAGCGAAGAAGCGTCCGAATGCCTCGTCTACATGATCACCTGCCAGCCGAATGAGGTGTATGGCTCGGGGCTCGAACTGACGGTGATCAGCCAGGGCGACGGCGAGCAGCCGGATGTGCTCCCGCTCGCCCGCTCCTTTCTCGACAAGCCTTATGGCGAGCAGAAGCTGGCCTTCGGCATTGGAGGAAAAGCGGTCGAGATTCCCGTCAATGCCGTCATCGTCTACGGCAACGAGCTGAATGGCGGCTGGGACCTGTCGCTGCGCTCGATGGACCCGGGCGCCTTCTACGACGCGCTGACCGACGCCTCCAGCGGCAGCGTCTCGGCGGCGGTCGGCAGCTTCACCGCGCAGTTGGCGGACACAAAGGATGAAGGTGCTGCCCTGATGAAGTTCAAGAAGGCCTGCACCGAGTGAGCAGCGCCGCCAGGGAGCGCAAAGACGGTGCGGCTGTGAGAGGGAGGGGAACATGGGCTCCCTGACGATCGAGAACGTCCGCAAGAATTTCGGCAAGGTCGAGGTGCTGAAGGGCATCGACCTCGCCGTGCAGGATGGCGAGTTCGTCGTCTTCGTCGGCCCGTCCGGCTGTGGGAAATCGACGCTTCTGCGCATCATCGCCGGGCTGGAGGATGCCACCTCCGGCAACGTGTCTATCGACGGGCAGGTGGTGAATGCGACGCCGCCGGCGAAGCGCGGCATCGCCATGGTGTTCCAGACCTACGCGCTCTACCCGCACCTCACCGTCAGGGACAATATGGGCCTCGGCCTGAAACAGGCCGGCGCGCCGAAGGCCGAGATCGAGCAGCGTGTCGCCGGCGCGTCCGCCATGCTGTCGCTGGAACAGTATCTGGCGCGGCGCCCGGCGGAGCTTTCCGGCGACCAGCGCCAGCGTGTCGCCATCGGCCGCGCGGTCGTGCGCGAACCAAAGCTGTTCCTGTTCGACGAGCCGCTGTCGAACCTCGATGCCGCGCTGCGCGTCAACACACGGCTGGAAATCGCCCGGCTGCACCGCGAGCTGAAGGCGACGATGATCTATGTCACCCACGACCAGGTCGAGGCGATGACGCTCGCCGACCGCATCGTGGTGCTGAATGCGGGCCGCATCGAGCAGGTCGGGGCGCCGATGGAGCTCTACAATGCGCCGGCCAATCTGTTTGTCGCCGGCTTCATCGGTTCGCCGAAGATGAACTTCATCGACGGGGCGCGCCTGGGCGAGAGCGCCCGCACCGTCGGCGTGCGGCCGGAGCATATCGCGGTGGACGCCGCTGCCGGCGCGTGGAAGGGCAAGGTCGTGCATGCCGAACATCTCGGCGCCGACACCAACCTCTATCTCGACACGGAGAAGGCCGGACTGATCACGGTGCGCCTGTTCGGCGAATACCAGGCCGAGCCCGGCGCGACGCTCTACGCGACGCCGGACCCGGCGCGCACCTTCCGCTTCGACGCCGATGGAAAGGTGATGCGCTAGCCCGGCTCGCTCCTGCGGCCGAAGCTGGGCTCGGCCTCCGGTCGCGGCACCGCGACCAGGAACAGGTAGGGCAGAAAGTAGGCGATCAGATAGCCGATTGCGAAGTATGACGCGGCATCCTGCGGCGTGCGGTCGAAGCCGGTCATGATGTCCCGCCAGACCGGGATGAGCCCGAGCGCCAGCGGCGTGAAGTACGCGACGTAGACAAGCAGGCCGCGTCGGCCTCGCAGGAAAACTCCGCGCGCCAGGCCGATGCAGTAGCCCAGCGGGAGCAGCATCGTGAGCAGGAAGAACGGCCACGGCCCCCCGGACGGGGTCATTGTCGCGAGCGAGAGAAAGAAGCCGGCCAGGGCCGCCGCGGCAAAGCCGACGCTCGCATAGAAGAGCGTCGGCTCGGGCCGCGCTCCCCGGTTCCACCCAGCGAGGACGACCCCAAGAAGGAGGACGGAGACGATCGTCGCCACGACGCCGCCGCTGATCGCTGTACTGTCGGCGCTCGACGCACTGACGATGAACGACGGAATCCCGAGCACCAGATAGCCGACGAAAGTTGCCAGCGCCGCCGGAAAGATCAGCGCGGCGAGCCATGTGTTCGCCGACGAGTAGCGCGGGGCTGATGACGCCTCCGGCAGCCCGGGCGTGGCCGGGGGCAGGCTGGCGCCCGAGCCCTTCGCTGCCTGCTCCTCCGCCACCGCGCGATCGAGCGGGTGCAGCAGGAACGGCGCCCCGGCGACAGCCTGCTCGGCGAGCATCTGCCCAACTGTCCTGGGCGATACCGCATCGCCGGGTTCGGGCCCCGCCTCTGCCAGCGCGGACGTGAAGGGACCTGCGGGGGCCGCGGGCTCTTCCCCGGCCGGCTCGTCCTCACGCGGTGACGCCGAAGCCGGCGGGTCGGGCGATTGCGCCTCGGTTGGCTGCGGGGATGCCGGATCCGGCTCCGGCAGGCGGATCGGCCGGCGTCCCTCGGGGACCGCCTGCGACGGCTCGGTCTGACGCGCGGCAAGCGCCTCCAGATGCCGCCTCAGGACGTTGATCAGCCTCTCGACGTCAGAGGCGAAGGAGGCATGCGAGACAGTCACGGCCTGCCGCCGCGCCAGCGATCGCAGCTCCTCCGGCAGCTGGCGTTCGGTCGGCATGGCGGCGCCGTCGACCAGCACGGGCACCACGCGGATGTCGCGCCTCAGCGCTGATTCCAGTTCGATGCGCACGAAGTCGTGCGGATTGGCCAGGCGCGCGCGGCCTTCCTGCTTCGCCGAGATCCAGGTCCTGCCGATGACCGCCAGCAGCACCTCGCAATTGGCGACGCTCTCGTCGAGCACCTTCACGAAATCGAGGCCCGGCTCGATGTTGTCGACGTCGAAGAACACCTGCTCGCGCGGAAAATGACGCAACAGATGGTCGCACAGCCGCCCGGCGGAGGCGGCCGCATCATCGCGACGGTAACTGACGAAGATACCCCCTTGCATCGTCGCTCAGATGTCGGCTGCGGATTGCCGACCTTACACGAAAGATGCCGCTGCGACAGCTGCGGCCCGCCGCCCGGCCAATTGCACATGATTGTCAACTGGCCCATATTGCGAAAATGCCGAATCCGCATCCGAGCAAGCCCGACTACGCCGAGGAGTTGCGCCGTGCCGGCGTGCGCATGACGCGGCCGCGCCGCGTCATCGTCGACATCCTGACGGAGACCGAGGACCATCCCGACGCGATGGAGATATTCCGCCGCGCCGTGAAGATCGATCACTCGATCTCGCTCTCCACGGTCTACCGGACGATGAAGCTGCTGGAGACGCTGGGCGCCATCCACCGCCACGCCTTCGAAGGCGGGCCGTCGCGTTTCGAGCAGGCCGGCACCGAGCACCACGACCACCTGATCGACATGGATACGGGCGACGTGATCGAGTTCCGCTCCGAGAAGATCGAGGAACTGCAGAACGAGATCGCCACCGCGCTCGGCTACGACATCGTGCATCACCGGCTGGAGCTGTACGGCCGCAAGCGCAAACGCCGGTGACGTTGAGCGTCGAGCGTTGACGGCTGCCTGCCGCCCGCCGATGATCCCGCCGACGGCCCGACCGCCTGTCATCGAGGAGGTGCTACGATGGAAAAAGCCGACATCGGCCTGATCGGCCTCGGCGTGATGGGCTCGAACCTGGCGCTCAACATCGCCGAGAAGGGCCACCGCATCGCGGTGTTCAACCGCACCACCGCGAAGACCGACGAATTCGTCAGGAATGCCGGCGAGCTGGCCGGCCGTATCGTTCCCTGCCATACGATCGAGGCGCTGGCCGAGGCGATCCGTCCGCCGCGCCCGATCATCCTGATGGTGCAGGCAGGCGCCGCCGTCGACGAGCAGATCGCGCTGCTGCGCGGCGTGCTGCAGAAGAACGACATCGTCATCGATGCCGGCAACGCCAACTTCCACGACACGGTGCGGCGCTTCGCCGAACTCGAGCCCACCGGCCTGACCTTCATCGGCATGGGCGTCTCGGGCGGCGAGGAGGGTGCGCGCCACGGGCCGTCGATCATGGTCGGCGGCACCGAGGAAAGCTGGCGCCGCGTCGAGCCGGTGCTGACGGCGATTTCGGCCAAACACGAAGGCGAGGCCTGCGCGGCCTGGCTCGGGCCGGGCGGCGCCGGGCATTTCGTGAAAACCATCCACAACGGCATCGAATATGCCGACATGCAGATGATCGCCGAGATCTACGGCGTGCTGCGCGACGGCCACGGGCTGGCGGCAAAGGAAATCGCGCCCGTCTTTGCGCGCTGGAACGAAGGCCGCCTCAACTCCTACCTGATCGAGATCAGCGCGGCGGTGCTGAAGGCCGTCGACCCGAAGACGGGCGGGCCGGTGGTCGACATCATCCTCGACCGCGCCGGCCAGAAGGGCACCGGCAAGTGGTCGGCCGTCGAGGCGCAGACGCTCGGCGTCCCGGCGACGGCGATCGAGGCGGCCGTCGCGGCGCGCGTCCTGTCTTCCATGAAGCCGCAGCGGCTGGAAGCCGAGACTGTATATGGCGCCCTGCCCGCGACCGGGTGGAGCAAGCCCGACGCGACGGCGCTCGGCGAACTGGAGCTGGCGCTGCTGGCCGGCAAGATTGCCGCCTATGCGCAGGGTTTCGCGGTGATGGCGGCAGCCTCGGACGCATTCAAATGGAACGTGCCGCTGCCGACGGTGGCGAAGATCTGGCGCGCCGGCTGCATCATCCGCTCGCAGTTCCTGGGCGAAATAGCGCAAGCCTTTGGCGGCGGCGGCAGCGTGCCGAACCTTCTGATGACGCCGGCCTTCGTGGCCATGATGAAGGAGGCGCACCCGGCGCTGCGCAGCGTGGTCGCGAAAGCGGCGGGCGCCGGACTGCCGGTGCCGGCCCTGGCGTCGGCGCTGGGCTATTTCGACAGCTACCGGCAGGGCCGCGGCACGTCGAACCTCATCCAGGCGCAGCGCGATTTCTTCGGGGCGCATGGCTTCGAGCGCACCGACGCGCCCAGCGCGCATCACGGCCCGTGGGGCAGCGGCGCCGGCGGCTGAACGCTGTGCCGCCGGTCAGGCCGGCTTGGTGAACTGGCCGGCCGGGCGGAAGCGCCAGAGGTAGCTCGGCACGATCGACTCGACCGATTTCGGCGCGATGCCGAGCCCTGCCATGGTGCGGCCGGCCTTCTGCGCCTCGTCGGAGACGATGTTGTCGGACTTGAGCAGGCGTACCTGGTCGGACGTCAGCAGCCTGTAGGGCAGCCTGCCGAGGATCGAGCCCATCAGCGAAGCGATCGGGAACGGCAGCGGCACCAGCATCCGCTTGCGGTCGATGACGGTGAGCATGGTCTCCAGGCACTCGCGGAATGTCATCACCTCGGGCCCACCGAGCTCGTAGATGCCGCCGGCCACCTTGCCGTCGACCGAGCGCGCGATCGCCTCGGCGAGATCGGCGACGTAGAGCGGCTGGAACTTGGTGTGGCCGCCGCCGATCAGCGGCAGGGCCGGCGCGTAGCGGGCCATGTTGGCGAATTTGTTGAAGAAGGCATCCTCCGGTCCGAACAGGATCGAGGGACGGAAGATGACGGCGTCGGGAACCGCGCCGAGCACGCCCTTCTCGCCCGCTGCCTTGGCGCGGGCATAGTCGGATTCCGATTCTGCATCGGCGCCGAGCGCCGACACATGCGTCAGGCCGGCGCCGGCAGCCTTCGCGGCCTCGGCGACAGCGCGCGCGCCGGCATCCTGCACGGCGCTGAAGGTCTGCTTGCCGGATTCGTAGAGGATGGCGACGAGATTGACGACGTGGTCGGCACCCTCGACGGCGCGGTCGACCGACCAGCGCACCCGCACATTCGCCTGCACGGCCTGGATCTGGCCGACATTGCCGAGCGGCTGCAGGTGGCCGGCGAGGTCCGGCCGGCGGCAGGCGACGCGCACGCGATAGCCGCGCTTGGCCAGCGCCCGCACCACATGCCGGCCGACGAAGCCCGAGCCGCCGAAGACGGTGACCAGTTTCGGGGTTTCGAGGATTTCGGTCATGGCGGGCTCTTTGCTCTGGGCGGGCTCTGACGGGGCAGCTCTTTCCCGCTGCATAGTGCGTTTCGTCGGCCGCGCCAAGGCGGCGCATTGTCAACGCAGCGTGGCGGCGAAACCGGCATTGAAGCGCGCATAACCGCGCTCGGTGCTCTTCAGATGGTCGCGCACGATCCCGTGGAAGTGCGGCAGACGGTGGAACGGCACGGTCGGATAGGCGTGGTGCTCGGCATGGAACGGCATGTTCCAGGCGATGAAACGCACGATCGCGTTGGTGAAGGTGGTGCGGGTGTTCTCCAGCATGTTCGCCACATGCGGGCAGCGCGTATGCTCGGCCAGCAGGTAGGCGCGCAGGAAAGGCTGGCCGACCAGTGCCGGCACCACCCACGTCCACAACAGAATCGGCGACGAGAGCGCAATCGAGCCGGCGAGCAGCAGCACGTAGAGCGCGAGGAACAGGCGCGCCTCGCGCACGACCTTGCCGACTGCCTTCGGCGGAATGTAGGGCGCGGCCGCACGCCCGAGCGCCGACTGGAGCAGCGTTCTTACCATGGCGATCCAGAGCGGAATGCCGGACAGGTACTTTGCGTATTGCCAGAGCGTTTCCGGCTTCGGGCTCATCAGCTCCGGGTCGTGCGCCGGATCATGCGTATGCCGGTGATGCGCGAAGTGGAAATAACGGAACCAGAGTGGCGGCACGATCACGAGGAAGCCGCTGACATGCGCCACCGCGCGGTTCAGCCACGCCGTGCGGAATGCCGTGTCGTGGACCGTCTCGTGCAGTGCCGTGAACAGGAAAACGATGAGGATGCCCTGCGGCAGCATCAGGATCGGCCACGCCGGGACGCGCAGCGCTATCGCGACACCCAGCGCGGTGATGGCGCCGAAGTGCAGCGCGAAGCGGAGCAGGCCGTGGCGGTCGGTCTTTTCGGTCAGCCGGTCGCGTTCGGCCTGCGGCAGGGCCGCCACGATCTGCCGGTGATCGGCGTCGGGCGACAGAGTCGGCATGGTCATGCCACGATCCTATGGCCCGGCACGGCGCGGTTCAATCGACGATGATCTCCACCAGCGCGACACCGCCGCGTGCACGCGCCCGTTTCAGCGCCGCGCCGATCGCGGCCGGATCGGCTGAAACCTTCTCCGCCGGCACGCCATAAGCGTCCGCGATCTTGGTGAAGTCCGGCGGCAGCGGCGACACACCGACCGGCTCGACCCCGACGTCGCGCATGGAAATTTCGATCTCGCGATAACCGCGATTGTTCCAGACGAGATAGATGACCGGCGCGTTTGCCTCGACCGCCGCGCCGATCTCGGCCAGCGTGAACTGGAAGCCACCATCGCCGGTGAGGCAGACGACCGGCGCGTCGGGCACGGCGATGGCCGCGCCGATTGCTGCCGGCGGGCCGTATCCGAGCGCACCGTAGCCCGTGGCGGCGTTGAAGAAGCGGCCGGGCCGGTCGTGGTCGTAATAGAGGTTCGCCGCGTAGACGGGCTGCGTCGAGTCGCCGACGATGATGACGCCCGGCAGCGCGTCGCGGATCGCCTCGACCGCCTGTGCCTGCAGGTGCATGGCCGGTCCGAGCCCGGCGATCTCGGCCCATGCCGCCCGCCGGGTGCGTTCGGCGCGCGCCGCGCCGTCCCTTGCCGCGCGCGCCGGCAGCGCAGCAAGGATCGCCGGCAGCGCCGCCTGGCAGGAGGTGTGCATGCCGATCGTCGCCGGCCGCCGCTCGATCTGGTCGGCGCCGACATCGATGCGGATCAGCGTGTCGGGCAGTACGAAGCCGCCATCGGCATACATGTCGTAGTCGGTGGGGCCGAACTCGGTGCCGGCCGCCAGCACCGCGTCGGACTCGGCCAGCAGGGCGCGCACCGATTTCAGGCTGGGGCTCGCCTGTACGCCGAGCGGATGGCGATGGAGCAGCCCGCGCCCGTTGGCGGTGGTGACCACCGGCGCGTCGAGCCTTTCGGCGAGCGCGGTGAGGGCAGCGTCGCTCGCCTTGGCGCCGCCGCCGGCAAGGATCAGCGGGCGGGCGGCCGCGCCGAGCAGGCGCGCGGCTTCGGCCACCTGCGCAGCGTCGGGTCGCGGCGGCGCGGCATTGGAGGCGGTCGCCGCAAGGTCGCCGGCCGGCAGGCCCATGATGTCGAGCGGAATCTCGATGTGCACCGGGCCGGGCCGGGCCGACGCAAACAGCGCGAAGGCGCGCGACAGTGCGCCCGGCAGCTGCGCCGCCTCGGTCACGCGTTCGGAGGTCAGCGCAACCTTCGCCGTCATGCCGCGCTGGTCCGGCAGTTCGTGCAGATAGCCGAGGCCCTTGCCGAGCGTCGCGGTCGCGTTGACGCCGGAGATCACCAGCATGGGCACGGAATCGGCGCGCGCCTGCGCCATGGCGGTGAGTGTGTTGGTCAGCCCCGGTCCGGTGATGACGAAGGCGACGCCGGGGCGGCCCGAGGCGCGCGCGTAGCCGTCGGCCATGAAGCCGGCGCCCTGCTCGTGGCGCGGCGTGACGTGCCTGATCCTGGAGCCGGCCAGCCCGCGATAAAGTTCGACCGTGTGGACGCCGGGAATGCCGAAGACAGTATCGACGCCATGCGCCTCGAGCAGCCTAATGAGGGCTTCACCGAGCGTGGGCATCGCGGCTCCTACAGTCGCAGCATCGGGCGCGTCAGGCAGGTTGGGCCGCCCTCGCAGGCGATGCAGAGCGCGTCCGCCTCGAAGGTCGCGACCGTGCAGCCGGCCGCTTCCATCGCGGCTTTCGTCTTGGCGAAGCCGGCGACGGCAATCACCTGGCGCGGCGCCGTTGGCAGCACGTTGAGGCTGAGCCCGCTGGACGCCGCGAATTCTTCCGCGTCACCCTCGACCAGCGTGATGCCGCGCTGCTTCAGCATCTGCCAGAACGGCGCCGGCAGCAGCGGCGAATAGACCAGCGCCAGATCGTCGGCGAGCGGCGAGATCACGCTCATCAGGTGCAGGCAGGCTTCCTCGCCCTGCCAGAGCGGCAGGTCGAAGCCGTAGACGGCGATGCCGAAAGGCGAAAGCAGGTTGGCGAGCTGCTGAATGCCCTCCTGGTTGGTGCGTACGCCGCGCCCGACGGCGAGCGTCACGCGATCGATCCAGACGCAGTCGCCGCCCTCGACCTGGCCCGGCGCGGCGATGCGGCCGAGGATCGGCACCTCCAGCCTTCGGTAGACCGCCTCGTGCAGCGCCGGCTCGGGCGTGCGCAGCGGCTTGCCCATCGACAGGATCACCGCGCCATGGTCGGTCATCAGCGAGGGATCATGCGTGAAGACGGAATCCGCCAGCCCGTCGGCGTCGTCGGGCAGCCACTCGACCGCCGCGCCGGTTCCGGCGACCAGCCGCACCAGTTCGGCATGCTGCGCGGCGGCGCGCTCGGCGTCGAAGGTCGGGCCATAGTGCCAGCGTTGGGGGTCGGCGCCGCGCATCGCTCCCCTGGCCGAACGCATCAGCACGCGCTTCAGCGGGCCGGCCATGGATTGCGAGCCGTAGGTCCGGTTGCACTGGATCGTCAACGCGCTTCCTCCCCGCTCGCCGCTCCTCACTCGTGTCTAGCCCGCGCTCGCGGCGGGCGGCAATGGTCCAAAAACCCAGGTTGACGGATGCAAGTCGGCCGGTCCATCTTTTGTTTTGAAACGATTTTGCGACGGGTGATGGGTCAGGGGTACTCGCAACGAAGCGGACCGGTTTGCCGCGTGCTTGGCGCGGAGGGCTGCGCGTGAGCGCAAGCGTCGCGCCTTTAGCCGACGAAATGCCCGGCCTCGCCGCCGAGGCCATCCATATCGAGAACCTGCACAAGAAGTTCGGCCAGCTGCATGTGCTGAAGGGCGTGTCGCTTTCGGCGCGCGACGGCGATGTCGTCGCCATCATCGGCGGCAGCGGCTCCGGCAAGTCGACGCTGCTGCGCTGCATCAACTGCCTGGAAAACCCGACCAGCGGCATCATCCGCGTCAATGGCGAGGAGATCCGGCTGATCTCCGACAGCAACGGACACACGCATCCCGCCGACCGCCGCCAGATCGAGCGCATCCGCTCCAAGCTCGGCATGGTGTTCCAGAGCTTCAACCTGTGGAGCCACCTGACGCTGCTGCAGAACGTCATCGAGGTGCCGGTGCACGTGCTCGGCGTGAAGCGCGACGCGGCCATCGCCGAGGCGGAGAAGCTGCTGGCGCGCGTCGGGCTGGCGGAGAAGCGCGACGTCTACCCCGCCTTCCTGTCCGGCGGCCAGCAGCAGCGCGCGGCGATCGCACGCGCGCTCGCCATCCAGCCCCGCGTCATGCTGTTCGACGAACCGACGTCGGCGCTCGATCCGGAGCTGGTGGGCGAAGTGCTGCGCGTCATCGAGGATCTGGCGCGCGAGGGCCGCACCATGGTGCTGGTCACGCACGAGATGAAGTTCGCGCGCAACGTCGCGACGCATGTCGTCTACCTCTACAACGGGCTGGTCGAGGAAGAGGGTCCTCCAGAACAGCTTTTCGGCGCACCGAAGTCGGAGCGGCTGAAGCAATTCCTGCGCAATGTCGGCTAGGCCTGCGCGGGCGGAAGGGAACACCAAACAAGAACGGGAGAACGATGATGAAGAAACTGATGCTCAGAGCCGCGGCGGTCGCGGCCTTCGCGCTCGCCGGCGCTGCCGTCGCCAGCGCCGAACCCGCCAAGGTCGGCTTCTCGCCGGAGCCCTACCCGCCGTTCTGGTCGGCCGATGCGTCCGGCACGTGGACCGGCTGGGAGGTGGAAATCATCGAGGCGATCTGCGCCGAGGCGAAGCTTGAATGCGAGCTGACGCCGATCCCGTGGGACGGCCTGATCCCGGCGCTGACCACCAAGAAGATCGACATGATCATGAACTCCATGTCGATCACCGGCGAGCGCATGAAGACCATCGACTTCTCGGACAAGTACTACAACACCCCGACGGCGATCGTCGGCCCGAAGAGCGAGACGTTCGGCGCCTCGCCGGCCGACCTGAAGGGCAAGATCATCGGCGTGCAGGTTTCGACCGTGCATTCGGCCTACGCCAAGAAGCACTTCACCGAGGCGGCCGAGATCAAGGAATACCAGACGCAGGACGAGGCCAACCAGGACCTCGCCGCCGGCCGCATCGACGCCACGCAGGCGGACGCGATCGCGCTCGACGCCTTCCTCAAGTCGGAACAGGGCGCTGCCTGCTGCGACCTGAAGGGCAACGTCGCCGAGGACCTCGAAGTGCTGGGACCGGGCGTCGGCGCCGGCCTGCGCAAGGAAGACACGGCGCTGAAGGACAAGGTCAACGCCGCCATCAAGGCGATTCGCGACAACGGCAAGTACGCCGAGATCACCAAGAAGTACTTCGACTTCGACGTCTACGGCGACTGATCGCCTGCGGCCTGCCCCGGTGCTCACGCGGCGCCGGGGCGGCTTCCGTCGCGTGATCTCACCCGCCATTTGCCGGATCGCACGCCATCGAACCGCTGATGACCCATATGCTGCAGGTGAGCACCAGCGTGCTCGACCTGTTCGCGCTGGAGCCGCCGGGCTGGGGCGGCGTGATGCTGAGCGGCCTGCTCGCCTCGGTGCAGATCGCCGTCGGCGCCTTCGCGCTTGGCCTGCTGATCGGCACCGCCGGCGCCTACGGCAAGCTTTATGGCGGGCCGGTCGCGCGCGATCTGCTCGAGGTCTACACCACCATCGTGCGCGCCGTGCCCGAGCTGGTGCTGATCCTGCTCCTCTATTTCGCCGGCACCGACCTGATCAACCGGCTGCTCGAACTGCTCGGCTACGAGCGCGTCGACATCAACGGCCTCGTCGCCGGCATCTGCGTGCTCGGCGTGGTGCAGGGCGCCTATGCGACCGAGGTGATCCGCGGCGCCATCCTGGCCGTGCCGCAGGGCCAGATCGAGGCCGGCCGCGCCTACGGGATGTCGCCGCTGCTGCTGATGCGCCGCATCACGCTGCCGGCCATGCTGCCCTTCGCCATTCCCGGCCTCGCCAATCTCTGGCTCATCGCCACCAAGGACACGGCGCTGCTCGCCATCGTCGGTTTCGGCGAGCTGACGCAGGTGACGCGGCAGGCGGCCGGAACGACCAAGGCCTATTTCACCTTCTTCATCGCAGCCGGGCTGCTCTATCTGGCGCTCACGCTCTTCTCCAACGTGATCCTCGGCCGCATCGAGCGCTGGGCCCGGCGCGGCATGCCGACGGTGACGAGCTGATGAGCGCGGCCGGCGAAAGCCATTTCGAGCAGAGGATCACGCGGCCGGCGACGTGGCTGCGGCCGCACCGGGTCGTGCTTATCGTCATCGCCATCGCCATCGTCGCCTGCAGCGCGCTGTTCATGCGCTGGGACTGGCTGCCCAACTACTACGATCTCGCCCTGATCGGCATCTGGCGCACCATCTGGCTGCTGGCGCTGAGCGTGCTGTTCGGTTTCATGCTGGCGGTGCCACTGGGTCTGGCGCAGGCCGCAGGCCCATGGTGGCTGGCGCGGCCGGCGCAGGCATTCTGCACCGTCATCCGTGGCACACCGCTGCTGCTGCAGCTGTGGCTGCTCTATTATGGCCTCGGCGCGCTCTTCCCGCAATTCCCGTGGATCCGCGAATCCGATCTCTGGCCGATCCTGCGCCAGGCATGGCCCTATGCACTGCTGGCGCTGACGCTTTCCTTTGCCGGCTATGAAGGCGAGGTGATGCGCGGCGCTTTCGCCGGTGTTCCGCGCGGCCAGCTGGAGGCAGCACGCGCCTTCGGCATGCGCCGCCGCACCGCATTCCGCCGCATCTGGCTGCCGCAGGCCATCTACCGCGCGCTGCCGACGCTGGCCGGCGAGACCGTGCTGCAGCTGAAGGCGACGCCGCTGGTCGCCACCATCACCCTGGTCGACATCTACTCGGTCGCCTCGCGGGTGCGGCAGGAAACCTTCATCACCTACGAGCCGCTGCTGCTGCTGGCGCTGATCTATATGTGCCTGACCGGCATCATCGTGTGGCTGTTCCGCAAGTTCGAGTCCCGCATACCGGTGAGGACGGGCTGAGCGTCGAAAGCCAGGGCGTCCGCCTGTCGCTTGCCGAGGCCGAGGCGTTGTGCATCGCTGCCGCGCGCGGTGCCGGCGCCAGCGAGGCGACGGCGCGCTCCATCGCACTCGCCGCGGTGGACGCCGAGGCGGAAGGCCAGCCCAATGTCGGCTTCAGCCACTACATCGACTATCTCGAATCGCTCGAGGCAGGCCGCATCGACGGCAAGGCCGAGCCGGCGCTCGCGCGTCCGGCCCCGGCGATCATCGTCTCCGACGCGATGGGCGGCTCGGCACATCTTGGTTTCGATCGCGCCTTTGCCGATCTGGTGACGACCGCGAGCAGCTTCGGGCTTGCCCTGTTCGTGCAGAAGAACGCCTACACGGCCGGCGCACTCGGCTATTTCGCCGGCCGGCTGGCCGCGGAAGGGCTGGTGGCCCTGGCCGCGACCAACGGCCCGGCGCTCATCGCCGGCGGAGGCGCGAAAAGGCCCATCTACTGCACCAACCCGCTGGCCTTCGCGGCGCCGGTGGCGGGGGCCGGCCCGCTGATCATCGACCAGTCGTCCAGCGCCACGGCCTATGTCTCCGTGCGGCGCGCGGCAGAGGAAGGCCGGCCGCTGCCGGAGGGCTGGGCGATCGATGCCGGCGGCGAGCCCACCACCGACGCGGCCGAGGCGATGCGCGGAGCGCTGCTCACCTTTGGCGGCGCGCGCGGCGCCAACATCGCCTTGATGGTCGATGTGCTGGCCGGCGGCGTAGCAGCGGCAAACTGGTCGCTCGACGCCAACTCGATCACGGAGGGTGCGGAGAGCCCCGGCTCGGGCCTCTTCGTGCTGGCGCTGGCGCCCGCGCTCATCGATGCGCAGTTCGCAGAGCGCATGGCGGCGCAGATGGCGCGGCTTGAAGGCGGATATGGCGTCCATATACCGGGGCGCCGCAAGACCGCCGCGCGGGAAGCGGCGGCGCGCGACGGCATCACCGTGCCCCTTGCGATCCATGATCGCGTGACGGCGTTCGCGCAGACGCCCGCGACGAAAAAAGCCCCGCGCTAGGCGCGGGGCTCCGTCGATGCCAGAGACGGTAACCGTGTCGACCGCTCAGTGGCGGGCCAGCCAGTTGTCGATGTCCTTCTCGGCCTCGTCCTTGGCACGGCCGTAGCGAGCCTGGATCCTGCCGGCAAGTTCCGTGCGCTTGCCCTGGATGACGTCGATGTCGTCATTCGTGAGCTTGCCCCACTGCTGCTGGACCTTGCCCTTGAATTGTTCCCAGTTTCCTTCGATCCGGTCCCAGTTCATCGCTGACTCCTCTGTCTGAATTGACGGGCGCGCGACCGCGCTCCTGCCTCGACAACTCTTCTCCCCGCTCGAAGTTCCCCGGCGATCCGAATGGCTTACGTCACGCGATGATGGTGAGCAGATGCGCCCGACGCACGCCCTGCTGCAAAACGCATACCATTTAGATTTGACATTCTAGAATGTGCGTTCTAGTTTGTTGGCATGACACGCAACCGAGCCTTCGACGAGACCGCCGTGCTTGATGCCGCCGGCAACCTGTTCCGCAAGCGCGGCTACCTTTCGGCCTCCATCAAGGAGCTGGAAGAGGCCACCGGCCTCACCTCGGGCAGCATCTACAATGCCTATGGCGACAAGGCCGGGCTCTTCCGGGCGGCGCTCAAACGCTATGTCGACGGTTTCGTCGCCGCCCGCATCGCGACGCATGCGGGCGATGGCGCCACGCTGGAAGACCTCGAAGGGCTGATCTTCACGGTCATCGAGCAGCCGCTGGCGGACGGCTATGGCTGCCTCGTCGTCAACTCGCTGGTGGAGTTCGGCCCGGCCGACTCGATCGCCCGCGAGGGCATCGACGCGACGCTCGCGATGCTGCGCCACGGCATCGAGTGGGTGCTGCGGCGCGAGCTGGGCGACGAGCTCGCCGTCACCGAGGCGACGCGGCTGATGCTCATCTACCACGGCGTGCTGGTGCTCTCGCGCGGCAATGCCCTGCCGGAAGCGACCGCACGGATGCTGCGCGACGAATTCGATCGCCTGCGCGACGCACGGGCCGCCCGAACCTGAGACCACAACCGAGGAGACACGACCATGCTGACCATGATCAACCCGAAGGGTGCGCCGGTTTCGCCGTCCTACAGCCAGGGTGCGCTGGCGGAGGCGCCGAAGAAGATGCTGTTCGTCTCCGGCCAGGTCGGCGTCGGGCCTGACGGACAGCCAGGCAAGGACATCGGGGAGCAGACCAGATTCGCCATCGCCAATGTCAACGCCGTGCTGGCCGAGGCCGGCATGGACAACACCAACCTCGCCAAGGTGACCATCTACCTGACCGACGAAAGCCTGCTGCCCGGCTTCATGCAGGCCGCGGCGGGCACGCTGCCTTCGCCGCCGCCGGCGACGACGCTGCTCATCGTCAAGGCGCTCGCCGCGCCGCCGCTGCTGATCGAGATCGAGGCTGTCGCCGTCGGCTGACGCGGGCCGCAGGCAAACAAAAAACCCCGCCGGATCGCTCCGGCGGGGTATTTTCGTTTCGCGTCGGAAGCGAGGACTAATCGTCCTTGCGGTTCTTCAGCGCGGCGCCGAGGATGTCGCCGAGCGAAGCGCCGGAGTCGGTCGAGCCGTACTGGGCCACCGCCTCCTTCTCCTCAGCGATCTCCAGCGCCTTGATCGAGACCTGCAGCTTGCGGCTCTTCTTGTCGTAGGAGATCACGCGCGCGTCGACCTTCTGGCCGACGGCGAAACGCTCCGGACGCTGCTCGTCGCGATCACGCGACAGGTCGGAACGCTTGATGAAGGTGTCGAGGCCGCTGTCCACGAGCCGCACTTCGAGGCCGCCATCCTTGATCGCCATGACTTCGCAGGTGACCACGGCGTTCTTGCGCAGTTCGCCGCCCGTCGCCGGCTCGCCGGCAGCAGCGCCGCCGCCCGAACGCGAAGCCGCGCCGGTCAGCTGCTTGATGCCGAGCGAGATGCGCTCCTTCTCGATGTCGACGTCGAGCACCTGCGCCTTGACCATCTGGCCGCGCTGATACTCCTCGATCGCCTGCTCGCCCGGCTTCTGCCAGTCGAGGTCGGAGAGGTGCACCATGCCGTCCACGTCGCCGTCGAGGCCGATGAACAGGCCGAACTCGGTCTTGTTCTTGACCTCGCCCTCGACCTCGGAGCCGATCGGATGGTTGCGCTGGAAGGCCTGCCACGGGTTCTCGAGCGTCTGCTTGAGGCCGAGCGAGATGCGGCGCTTCGCCGGATCGACCTCGAGCACGACCACGTCGACCTGCTGCGAGGTGGACAGGATCTTGCCGGGGTGCACGTTCTTCTTCGTCCACGACATTTCCGAGACGTGGATGAGACCCTCGATCCCCGGCATCAGCTCCACGAAGGCGCCGTAGTCGGTGATGTTGGTGACCGTACCGGTGATCTTCTTGCCGATCGGGAACTTGGTGCCGATGTCGTTCCACGGATCGCTCTC
The DNA here is from genome assembly GCA_050178915.1 of Rhizobiaceae bacterium. Taxonomy (GTDB): domain Bacteria; phylum Pseudomonadota; class Alphaproteobacteria; order Rhizobiales; family Rhizobiaceae; genus JBFXAF01. The sequence continues at coordinate 42,919 of JBFXFO010000006.1, forward strand.
GAGCTGCTTCATGCCGAGCGAGATGCGGTGCGTTTCCTGGTTGATGCGGATGATCTGCACCTTCACCGTCTGGCCAATGTTGAGGATCTCGGTCGGATGGTTGACGCGGCGCCAGGCCATGTCGGTCACGTGCAGCAGGCCGTCGATGCCGCCGAGGTCGACGAACGCACCGTAGTCGGTGATGTTCTTGACCACGCCCTCGACCACCTGACCCTCTTCGAGGTTCTGGACGATCTCCGAGCGCTGCTCGGCGCGGCTCTCTTCGAGCACGGTGCGGCGCGAGACAACGATGTTGCCGCGGCGGCGATCCATCTTGAGGATCTCGAAGGGCTGCGGGTTGTGCATCAGCGGGGTGACGTCGCGGATCGGGCGGATGTCGACCTGGCTGCGCGGCAGGAACGCCACGGCGCCGTCGAGGTCGACGGTGAAGCCGCCCTTGACCTGGTTGAAGATGACGCCTTCGACGCGCTCACCCTTGGTGAACTTCTCCTCGAGGCGGACCCAGCTCTCTTCGCGGCGAGCCTTCTCGCGCGACAGCATGGCCTCGCCCAGCGCATTCTCGATGCGCTCGACATACACCTCGACGGTGTCGCCGACCTTCAGGCTGCCGTCCTTGGCCTTGGCGCCGAATTCCTTCATCGCCACGCGGCCTTCGACCTTCAGGCCGACGTCGATGACGGCCATGTCCTTTTCGATCGCCGTGATCGTGCCGCGCACGACCTGGCCTTCGCCCGAATGACCGTCGGAGAAGGACTCTTCGAGCAGGCTGGCGAAATCGTCCCGGCTGGGATTCATATTGGGCATATTTTCTCCTGGTGGCTCCGTCGATGCGGAGCGCGCCGTGGGTTAGCGTTGCGTGGCCTGCCGTCGTTCCGGGCTCCGCGATGCGGGAAAGCCCTGGTGGCCGCGTCTGGCGGCCGGTCGGCGCAACAAGAATGTCGGCAGGCGGTTCAGACCTGAAATCGGGCTTGCGGCTCCGCTGTTGGAGGCGCGGCCCCTCGATCAGGCCTTGCTTCTTCCGGCCAGGATGGCGTCGATGACGCTTCTCGCCCGTTGAAACGCGGCCTCTATAGACATTTCGGTGGTGTCGAGCAAGTGCGCGTCGGCGGCCGGACGCAAGGGCGAGTCGGCGCGGCCCATGTCGCGGGCGTCGCGCTTCCTGATGTCGGCGAGGATGTCGGCGAGTTCGGCGCGGCCGCCGCGCCCCTCGATGTCGCGCAGCCGGCGCTGCGCCCGCACCTCGGGGCTGGCGATCACGTAGAGCTTCACGTCGGCGTGGGGGCAGACCACCGTGCCGATGTCGCGCCCGTCGAGCACCGCGCCGCCGGGACGCCGCGCGAAGGCGCGCTGCTTCTCGACCAGGATGCGCCGCACCTCGGAAATCACGGCGACGCGCGAGGCGCCCTCGCCGACCTCGTGCGCCGACAGCACCTCGCGGTCCATGCCGCCGAGATCGACCAGCCCCGCTGCCTCGATGGCGCGCGCCTCGTCGTCGAGCGGCCAGTCCTTCTCGATCAGCATGCGGGCGACGGCGCGATAGGTGAGGCCGGTATCGAGATGCGCGAGGTGATAGTAGTCGGCGAGCCGGCGGGCGAGCGTTCCCTTGCCCGAGGCGGCAGGTCCATCGATGGCGATAAGGAGATCTGTTGTCACTGGTGGCCCACTCGGCATTATCGGCGCGGCGTCTTTGGCAGCGTTTTCGCTTCCTTGGCAAGCGCCGCTATATGCTCGTCCGCCTCGATATGCCGGGCTTGCTTCCGCGCCTGATCGAACTTCTCGTATCCGGCTTCAGCCCTCTGCCGCGCGTCTTCCGCTCGGATCGAGCCACCGTCGCGCAACACGGTCCTGCCCAAGCCAGCCAGTTGATCGTCGAGCAGCCTGCGCGCATCGTCCATAACGACGAGGCGACCGAGGTCGAGCTGGTCCTCGAAGATGTCCAGCAGGATCGTCGTCAGCCGATTCAGTTCGCGCAGCTCTGCTGCAGCAAGGTAGTTCTTTGACACGGTGACATCGGCCTTGCGCACCTCGTCGCCGCGCCAGTTCTGCAGCCCCATGTTCGGCGCAGAATGTTCCGCGCGGCTGACGAGAATTTCCGACGGAGTGCGCGAGGTGACCGCGTAGACCAGCTTTGCCTGTGTCCGCTGGTAGAATTCGCGAGCGGTTGAGCTCGCAGGGTCGTAGTCCTGACACATCGCGCAGATTCGCTTGAGCTCGCGGTACACATTCGCTTCGTCGGAGCGGATGTCGCGGATGATCTCGCGCAGCTCGGCCACGCGATCGACGGTTTCTGGCTGCTTCAATCGGGCTGAATCGACGACGAAGCCGGACTTCGCGTATTGAACGAGGATGCCGGTGGCCCAGCGTCTGAACAGCGTGGCCTGCGTCGACGACACGCGATAGCCAACCGAGATGACCATATCGAGGCTGTGAAGCGCGACCGGCTTCGCAGAAGAAGCAATATGCACTTTCTGCATATTGCCTTCCGAGCTCAACTCGCCTTCCTGAACGATGCTCGCGATGTGGCGGGATATCACCGACTGGTCACGGCCGAACAGCTGCGCGATCTGCGCCTGGGTCATCCACAGGGTCTCGCCCTCGAACCGAATGTCGATCCGCAGCCCCTTCGCATCGCTGTAAACAAGCAATCGGTCGCCCGTCTCCGGGTCTTCCACCAGTTCGACTGGACCGTGCTCATCCGCCATCAGGCAAGCAGATCACGGCCAGAACAAAATGGCAACACACTCACGCCGCCGCCTTGGCCGTTTCGATCTGCGCGCCCAGCCCCTTCATCAGGTCCATGAATTCCGGGAAGCTGGTGGCGATCATGCTCTGGTCGTCCACCGTCACCGGCTTTTCCGACACCAGCCCCATGACCAGAAACGCCATGGCGATGCGATGGTCGAGATGGGTGGCAACGATGCCGCCGCCGAGGCCCTTGCCGCCCGGCCGGCCGCGCACCGAGAGCCAGTCCTCGCCTTCGCTGCAGTCGACGCCGTTCGCTTCAAGCCCGCGTGCCACGGCGGCCAGCCGGTCGCTTTCCTTCACGCGCAGTTCGTCGAGGCCCTGCATCAGCGTCTCGCCCTCGGCGAAGCAGGCCGCCACGGCGAGCACGGGATATTCGTCGATCATCGACGGCGCGCGGTCGGCGGGAACGGTGACGCCCTTCAGTTCGGAGCCGCGCACGCGCAGGTCCGCGACCTCCTCGCCGCCGGCGCTGCGCAGATCGAGCACCTCGATCGAGGCGCCCATCTCCTGCAGCGTCAGGATGAGGCCGGTGCGCGTCGGGTTCATCAGCGCGTTCTCGATGGTGACGTCCGATCCCGGCACGATCGCCGCGGCGACCAGCGGGAAGCCGGCGGAGGACGGATCGCCCGGCACCACGATGGTGCGGCCGGTGAGCCTGCCCTGCCCCTCGACCTTGATCACGCGCACGCCGTCCTTGCCGGTCGTCACTTCCAGCGTGGCGCCAAAACCCTGCAGCATCTTCTCGGTGTGGTCGCGCGTCATCACCGGCTCGATGACCGTGGTCACGCCCGGCGTGTTCAGCCCGGCCAGCAGCACGGCCGACTTCACCTGCGCCGAAGCCATCGGCACGCGGTACTCGATCGGCGCGGCGAGCCGCGGCCCGCGCAGCGTCAGCGGCATGCGGTCGCCGGCGGCGGCATCGATCACCTGCACGCCCATCTGGCGCAGCGGGTCGAGCACGCGGCCCATCGGCCGCTTCGACAGCGAAGCGTCGCCGATGAACGTCGTGGTCATGTCGTAGGTGCCGACGAGGCCCATGGTCAGGCGCGAGCCGGTGCCGGCATTGCCGAAATCGAGGGGAGCCTCGGGCTGCAGCAGGCAGCCATTGCCGACGCCCTGGATGATCCATTCCTGCCCGAGCTTCTCGATCTTCGCGCCCATCGCCTTCATGGCATCGCCGGTGCGCATCACGTCCTCGCCTTCGAGCAGCCCGGTGATGCGCGTCTCGCCGGCGGCGAGCGCGCCGAACATGAAGGAGCGGTGCGAGATCGACTTGTCGCCCGGGACACGCAAGCGTCCGCTGAGCGGCGGCGAGCGATGCGCCGTGGCCGGGCGCGCGGGGGCGGAGTGCGACATGGGCTTGCCTCTCGGAACGGTTGCCATGCCCGTCGGCGGGCCGGGCGGCGGCGGTCTCCTAGCATGCGCGGCTGACAGCGTCATCCCTCGCGGGAGCGGTGCCGCGCCTGCGTTTCAAAGCGTTTTGAACAGGGTCCTTTTGGCTTTGACAGCCCGGAGAAGTGCGGTTAAGGGGTCCACCACTTTCCGCACGAGGCTTCAGCCGTGGCAAAATCCGAACTTGGCGTAAAACGCATCGATCCCGAGACGGGCCGTAAGTTCTATGATCTGAACAAGGACCCGATCGTCTCGCCCTATACGGGCAAAAGCTATCCGCGTTCCTTCTTCAGCGCCGGCAGCGACTTGTCGCGCGCCGACGACGAGGAAGAAACGGAAGTCGAGGCCGACGAGGAGGCTCCCGAGATCGTGTCGCTCGAGGAGGCCGACGACGAGGCCAAGGGCGACGACGTTCCGGACGATATCGGCGACGATGACGTCGACATCGAAGACGACGAGGAAGACACCTTCCTCGAAGAGGAAGAGGAAGACGACGACGACGTCACCGACATCGTCAACATGGGCGAGGACGACGACGAAGTCTGATCGTCCGGGCGCGGCGCTTCGAGCGCCGCGATCCGCCGCCGAGAAAAGGTTCGGAGGCGGGCTTGATATTGCAAGGGGGCGGGGTTAGAAGCCGCCCTCGACGGTGCGGGCACCCAAAGCCTTTCCGCACCAGACCTCTTTGCCGGAACGGCGCCTTCGCGGGCACCGGATCGGC
>JBFXFO010000007.1:0-47492 GCA_050178915.1 Rhizobiaceae bacterium
CGCATTTAAGCGCTGCCTGACGGAACCGTTTCGGCTCCCCGTCGTTGTTTGCCCGACAACATCAAACGTGGAGAACAGAAATGCTGAGAGGCGCGCTGCTGTGGATGCTGGGCATCCCGATCCCCATCATCATCCTGCTGCTCCTGTTCTTCCGCTGACCGAGCCGAGGAGAGCCGAAACATGCTGCGTGGCCTCGCATTGTGGATGCTCGGAATTCCGATTCCGATCGTGATCCTGTTGCTGCTGTTCTTGCGCTGACAGATGCGCGTTAACCGCTCGAAAGGCGCTGGAAGCAAGGCTTCCGGCGCCTTTTTGCTGTCCGGACCCCAGCCGATGGAGGCGCGCCTCAAGCGTTTGTTAACCCTAACAATGTGTAATCGCCCATGTCGCCAAAGCGTTCGGCATGGATGTCTGTCCCTTGAAAAACCCCGGTCAGTCCGCGATCTTCGGCAAACGCAAGGAACCGCACACGATCATCATCGCGCGCGGCGACCGCATCCGTCATTTCACCGTCAGGCCATGGGTGGCTGCCGTCGCCGGGTCGGCGCTTTCAGCAATAGCGATCGGCTATCTGCTGGCAACCAGCTATCTCGTGTTGCGCGACGACCTGATCGGCGCCTCGGTGGCGCGCCAGGCGCGCATGCAGCAGGCCTATGAGGACCGCATCTCGGCGCTGCGGGCGCAGGTGGACCGCATCACCAGCCGCCAGTTGCTCGACCAGCAGCTGATGGAAACAAAGGTCACCGAACTGCTCGCCCGCCAGACGCAGCTCAGCGCACGGCACGGCCGCCTCGGGCCGATCCTCGAACGCGCCGGCGAAGAGACGAAGCTGCCCGCCAGCGCGCCGGCGCCGACCGCAGCGCCCGCCGCCGGCGACGCCGCCGACATCCGTGCCGGTATCGAGGATGTCGCGCCGCTCGCCTATGCCAGCGCCGGCCTCGACGGTTTCCGTCCGGGCAGCGACAATCCGTTCGCCACGTGGGCGACGCGCGCCGCGCCCGGCGAATCGCAGGCCGATCACGCCGACAAACTGTTCGTCGCCATCAACCAGTCGCTGCGCACCATCGAGAACGAGCAGCTGACGCGCATCGCGTCGCTCGCCGAGAACGCCTACGAGACCGCCGACACGATCGCCGAAACACTCGAGTCGGCCGGCCTCAAGGTCGATGCCGAATACGGCAAGCAGGGCCTCGGCGGCCCGCTGCTGCCGGTCGACAGGCAGACGATGTTCGAGACCAAGGTGAAGGAACTCGACGAGGCGCTCGACCAGCTCGACCAGGTCAAGAAGGAAGCACGCAGCTTCCCCCTCGCCAATCCGGCGCCGGGCGAACCCGTCTCCTCCGGCTTCGGCGTGCGCAAGGACCCGCTGCTCGGAACACCGGCAATGCATGCCGGGCTCGACTTCCGCGCGCCGATGGCCTCCCCCGCGCGCGCCACGGCCCCGGGCACTGTCGTGAAAGCCGGCTGGAATGGCGGCTATGGCCGCATGGTCGAGGTCGACCACGGCAACGGCTTTTCCACCCGCTATGCGCATCTGCGCAAGATTCGCGTCGCCGTCGGACAGACGGTCACGATCGGTTCGATCGTGGGCGAGGTTGGCTCCAGCGGCCGTTCGACCGGCCCGCACCTGCACTACGAGGTCCGCAGGAATGGCGACGCGCTCAATCCGGTCAAGTTCCTGAAGGTCGGCCGCAAGCTCGCCCAGTATCTCTGAGGTCGGCGCTCGCCGACCACGCTGAGCGGTCTCTCGTCGGCGTCAGTCGATATCGGCGATCGCCTGGCCCGAGCCGCCTTCGATGCGCTGCGCCAGAGACGCCTCCATGAAATCGTCGAGGTCGCCATCGAGCACGTCGGACGGGCTCGTGCTTTCCGCGCCGGTGCGCAGGTCCTTCACGAGCTGGTAGGGCTGCAGCACATAGGAGCGAATCTGGTGACCCCAGCCGATGTCGGTCTTCGACGCCTCGGTGGCGTTGGCGGCCGCCTCGCGCTTCTTCAGCTCTTCCTCGTAGAGACGCGAGCGCAGCATTTCCCACGCCTTGGCGCGGTTCTTGTGCTGCGAGCGCTCGGCCTGGCAAGCCACGGCAATGCCGGTCGCCAGATGCGTGATGCGCACGGCGGAATCGGTCGTGTTGACGTGCTGGCCGCCCGACCCGGACGAGCGATAGGTGTCGATGCGCACATCGGATTCGCTGACCGCGATCTCGATCGAATCGTCCACCACCGGATAGACCCAGACGCTGGAGAACGAGGTGTGGCGGCGCGCGTTGGAATCGTAGGGCGAGATGCGCACGAGACGATGCACGCCCGATTCCGTCTTCAGCCAGCCATAGGCGTTCTCGCCCTTGATCAGCACGGTCGCGGACTTGATGCCGGCCTCTTCGCCGTCGTGCATTTCCAGCACTTCGACCTTGTAGCCGCGGCGCTCGGCCCAGCGGGTGTACATGCGCAGAAGCATGTTCGCCCAATCCTGGCTCTCGGTGCCGCCGGCGCCGGCGTGCACTTCGAGATAGGCGTCGTTGCCGTCGGCTTCGCCCGACAGCATGGTCGCGATCTGGCGCGCCCGCACTTCACCCGAGAGCGAGCGGATACCTGCCTCGGCGTCGGCGACGACGGTCGCGTCGCCTTCTTCCTCGCCAAGCTCGATCAGCCCGATATTGTCCTCGAGGCCGCGTTCGAGCGAGCGAATGCCCTTGATGTTGTCGTCGAGGTTCTGCCGCTCGCGCATGAGCTTCTGCGCTTCCTGCGGATTGTCCCAAAGCGTCGGGTCTTCGGAACGCGAGTTCAGGTAATCCAGTCGTTTGAGCGCCGGATCCCAGTCAAAGATGCCTCCTCAGCAGGGTTATCGCCTGCCTGATCTCGTCGACAATGTTCTGGGTTTCCTGACGCATATTTCCCGGGATTCAGCTGGATTTCGGAAGGCCGGCAAGGGCCGGCGCAAGCGGCGCGGACCATAGGGAGACGCGGCCGGGCTGTAAAGCGCAATGGAGTGGACAAAATGGTCCGCCCCATCGCGCGCCTTGTCGCTGGAGCCGTACGGCGAAGCGGCGGCTAATAAAGCCCTCCGGCGCCATCCTGCAGCGCCCGGTTGGCCTGCGGCGAGAGCGCCTCGCCCTGCCCACCGGCGCCGAACTCATCCATGCCGATGACCCAGTAGCTGTCGGCAGGGCCGGTGCCGGGCTTGAAGGCTTCCATGATCGCGCCGCCTTCACCCTCGGCGGCACGCATGCCGGTCTTGCGGTTGACGGCGATCAGCTTCATGCCTTCCGGCACGCGGAAGTCGACGATCGGCGTGTCCTTCAGAGCCTCACCCATGAACTCCTTGAAGATCGGAGCCGAGAGGCCGCCACCGGTGACGCCCTTGCCGAGCGGCTGCGGCTTGTCGTAGCCGACGTAGAGGCCGACCACGAGGTTCGGCGTATAGCCGATGAACCACACGTCCTTCTCGTCGTTGGTCGTGCCGGTCTTGCCGGCGATCGGACGGCCGAGCTCGGCCACCGTGGTCGCCGTACCGCGCGTGACCACGCCTTCCATCATCGAGGTGATCTGGTAGGCGGTCATCGGGTCGAGGACCTGCTCGGAATTGTCGATCAGTTCCGGCTCGGGCTGGTCGCTCCAGCCTTCGGCGACGCAGCCCTCGCAAGCGCGCTCGTCATGCTTGAAGACGGTCTTGCCGTAGCGGTCCTGAATGCGGTCGATCAGCGACGGCTTGATCTGGCGGCCGCCATTGGCCATCACCGAATAGGCCGAGACCATGCGCATGACGGTGGTTTCGCCGGAGCCGAGCGACAGCGAGATGAAGGGCTGCATCTTGTCGTAGACGCCGAAGCGCTCGGCGTATTCGGCGACCAGCTTCATGCCCATGTCGTTGGCGAGCCGTACCGTCATCAGATTGCGCGAGCGCTCGATGCCGTTGCGCAGCGTCGAGGGGCCGGCGGCCTTACCGTCATAGTTCTTCGGCGACCAGGTCTCGTTGCCGATCTTGATGGTCACCGGGCCGTCCATGATCACCGACGCCGGCGTGTAGCCATTGTCGAGCGCAGCGGCGTAGACGATCGGCTTGAACGACGAGCCCGGCTGGCGCATCGCCTGCGTGGCGCGGTTGAACTCGGAGTCGGAGAACGAGAAGCCGCCGACCATGGCGAGCACGCGGCCCGTGTGCGGGTCCATGGCGACCATGCCGCCGGATACCTCGGGGAGCTGGCGCAGCGCATACTCGCCGTCCTTGCCCTCGACCTTCTCGACATAGATGACGTCACCCGGCTGCAGCACGTCGGCGGCGGATTTCGCCTTCACGCGCTTGCCGTCGACGGTGTGGCGCATCGCCCAGCTCATGTCCTCGGCCGACACCGTGCCGGTGACGCGCTCGGACGCCAGCGCGCCGGATACCTGCCGGTCCGGCTGCAGGCCGATGGAGAGGCCGGCGGCCGAGCTTTCCAGCACCACGGCGAGGCGCCACTCCGGCACGTCCTGCAACCCCTTCACTTCGCCGAGCGGAACACCCCAGTCGGCGCCGGCGATGTCGATCCTGGTCTTCGGGCCGCGATAACCGCGCAGGCGATCGAACTTGATGAGGCCGTTCTGCAGCGACTTGCGGGCGATCAGCTGGAGATGCGGATCGAGCGTCGTGCGCACAGACAGGCCACCCTCGTAAAGCGCGTCCTCGCCGTAGCGCGAGATGATCTCGCGGCGCACTTCCTCGGTGAAGTACTCGCCGGCGAAGAGATAGCCGCCGCGACGCCGCGGCGACACGCCGAGCGGCGTGGTCTTGGCCTTCTCGGCCTCCTCGCGGTCGACGTAGCCATTCTCCGTCATCTGATCGATGACCCAGTTGCGGCGTTCGACCGCCCGCTGCTCGTGGCGGAAGGGATGGTAGTTGGACGGAGCCTTCGGCAGCGCCGCCAGATAGGCGACTTCCTGTACGCTCAGTTCGTTCACGGACTTGTCGAAATAGGTGAGCGCGGCGCCGGCGATGCCATAGGCGCCCATGCCGAAATTGATCTCGTTCAGGTAGAGCTCGAGGATGCGGTCCTTCGAGTAGGCACGCTCGATGCGGAAGGCGAGGATCATCTCGCGGATCTTGCGCGCGTAGGTCTGGTCGGAGGAGAGCAGGAAGTTCTTCGCCACCTGCTGGGTGATGGTCGAGGCGCCCTGCTTGCTGCCGGTCTTGAGGTTGGTCACGAGCGCCCGCAGCAGACCCTGCACGTCGATGCCGGGGTGCGTGTAGAAATTCTTGTCTTCGGCGGAGAGGAAGGCGGCCTTCACGCGGTCAGGGATCGCCTGGATCGGCAGATAGAGGCGGCGCTGGCGCGCGAACTCGCCCATCAGCGAACCGTCCGAGGCATGCACGCGCGTCGTCACCGGCGGCTCGTAGCGGGCCAGCACCTCATAGTCGGGCAGGTCCTTGGTGAGCGCGCTGATGTAGATGCCGATCGCAGCCGCCGCCAGAAGGGCGAACGCCGTGGCGATGCCAAAGAAGTATCCGATAAGCCGTATCATTCCCTCTCCAGTCCGCCTGCCGCAAGGGAACGGCCGCGGCCACGAATTACGACGTCAGTGCGCCGTCGAGATTCGCGATCATAGAAGTTTGCAGCGCCGATGTGAGCAAAATACGGCGGCAGTGAGATCGCTGGGCGCATTGCGCGACATCGGCACGGGCGATGTGTTCATGTCGCCACACGTACCGCCGCGTCAGCCACCCGAGACGCTGTGCGCGTCGGCGAAAAGCGCCACCGCGCCGGCGATGGATTCGATCGCCTTGCGGCGCCATTCAGGGTCCTTCAGCTGCGCTTCGTCGCTCGCATTCGACAGGTAGCCGAGTTCGACCAGCACCGAAGGCACGTCGGGTGCCCGCAGCACGCGGAAACCGGCGGAACGGTGGGGGTTGTTGATCAGCTCGACCTGGCCGGCCTTCAGCTCGCCGACCAGCGAGCGGGCGAAGCTGATCGAGAAGCTGTGGGTCTCGCGCCTGATCAGATCGATGAGGATGTCGGCGACCTGCTGGTTTTCCTCCTCGACCTTGATCCCGCCGATCGCGTCGGCGAGGTTTTCGCGGTCGGCGAGCGCCGCGGCTTCAGCGTCGGACGCCTTGTCCGACACGGTGTAGACGGTGGCGCCGCGGATGCTCTTGAAGCGGATGGTGTCGGCGTGGATCGAGAGGAAGAGGTCCGCCTCATGCTGGCGCGCAATGCGCACGCGGTCGTCGAGGCGGAGGAACTCGTCGGTCTCACGCGTCATGAAGACGTTGTAGTTGCCCTTGGCCAAGAGGCGCGTGCGCAGTTCCTGTGCGAAGGCGAGCGTGATCGCCTTCTCCTGCGTGCCGCTCACCCCTTCGGCGCCGGTGTCGATGCCGCCATGGCCGGCATCGATGACGATGGTGAACGGCCTCTCCGCCGCCGGTCCCTTCACGCGACCGGTCTTCGTCGAAGCGGTGGCGCCGGTCGTCTCGGCCTGGTCCGCGAGCGCGGCGTCGAAGGATGCGTCGGAGGCGGCGACGATGTCGACGACAAGGCGGTAGCCCGGCTCGGTCTCGTTCCGCAGGATGTCGAGGCGCTCGACGGCGAACGGTCCCCTGGTCGACAGGATCATGCGTGAATGGCCATCGGGCAGCGTGCCGTAGCGGACGCCGCCGATCAGTCCGCGCGGCTTCAGATCGGCCGGCTCGACGAGGAAATCGGTCTGCGGGAACTCCAGCATCAGGCGATGCGGCCCGCGCAGGAGCAGCCAGCGCAGATCGGGCTCGCGGTCGAAATGCATGACCAGGCGCATGCGCTCGGCATCGCCGGCGAGCTTGTAGCCTTTCGCCTGCAACGGTTCTTCGGCGATTGCCGAGAAGGAAAAGAGAGCGGCGGCGAGAAGCGCGACGAACCCGGCCAGCCAGTCCAGCGCCAGCCGGTTTGCGGCAACGCCGCGCCGTCCTTCCCTGCCCTGCAGCCGAGCTTCCATACTCACGCGTCCGTTGCTGGCTGAAACGCCATTTTCGAGGCGACTCATCAGACTGGTAGCCCGTTATGGTTAACCGAGCATTTCCACGGCGACGGACAGGCAGCGCCGTTTGCCGGCGTCGAATTCTTGAGGGTTGCCATGACCCGTCCTAAATCATAAAAGCGGCTTCGGATCACTCCAATGCCCATGGAATCGGGCCGGCCTACCGATCTGTTGTTCAAACGACGTTGTTGTAGAGACGACGATCTGTTGTTCAGGTGACAAGGCGGTTCCAGTCGCAATTCGCGACGGGCATGACGCGATCCTGATGGATTTCTTCAAGGTGTCTTCACCCGGAAGACCTTTGTTTTGAGGAAAAACGGCCGGGGTTACCCGTGCCGGCTCTGTACGAGCAAAATGGCGGGTCCGGATCCCCCGGGCCCAGGTTGAAAATGGTTCCGTTTGGTCACGTGATGGCTTTCGGTGGAGATTTGGTCAGGACTGACGAGACCCGCGCCCCCGCGGTTCCCGTCCTGATGCTTCCCGCGCCGCGTCGATCGACGGACTTCCCAACATCCGGCACGTCCCCGACGCTCGGCGAGAGACGGCGCGCAAGCGCATGCTCCGCCCGGACGGCACCTGCCGGGAGGACAGAATATGCCCAACAAGATGCTGATCGACGCCTCCCACCCGGAGGAAACGCGCGTCGTCGTCGTACGCGGTAACCGGATCGAAGAATTCGATTTCGAATCCCAGGACAAGAAACAACTCAAAGGCAATATCTACCTGGCCCGCGTGACGCGGGTGGAGCCGTCGCTCCAGGCTGCCTTCGTGGAATATGGCGGGAACCGTCACGGCTTCCTCGCCTTCTCCGAAATCCACCCCGACTACTACCAGATCCCCGTCGCTGACCGGCAGGCGCTCTTACGCGCCGAAGCCGAGGAGCATGAAGACGAGGAGGATGAGGAGTCGGAGGAACGGCAGGAACGTGGTGGCCGCGGCCGCCGCCGCCGTCGTGGCAAGGGCCGTCACAGCGAGCAGTCCGCGCAGGCCTCCGATGGAGGTGAAGCCGGCGAGGACAGCGCCGAGAACGGCGAAGGCCCCGAGGTCGGGGAACTGACGCCGTTCGAGGGCGCGGCCGACGAGGACGCACACGAGGCAGCAGACGAAGCCGCAAGCGCGGTGGAAGCCAGCGCCGACGACGCCGAAACGAGCGATGCCGACGACGCCGAAACGGGCGAAGCCGAGACCGGTGAAGAGGATGCGGACGGCAAGCCGTCGTCGATCGCTGCCTCCATCGACAATCCGGTGATCTCCGAGCCCGTGCCGGAGAGCAGCGAGGAGGAAGCGCCGGCTGCCGAAAGCGGTGCCGCTGCCGACGGCGCTCCCGTGGCGGAAGCTCCAGCCGCCGACGAGGATCGCGGAACGGTCGAGGAAGTGCCCGCCGCGCACAACGACGATCACGAGATCGAGTCGGTCGGCGCCGATGACGCCGTCGAGGAAATCCGCCAGCATCGCAAGCGCGCGCCGCGCCGCAACTACAAGATCCAGGAAGTCATCAAGCGCCGGCAGATCCTGCTGGTGCAGGTGGTCAAGGAAGAGCGCGGCAACAAGGGCGCTGCGCTGACGACGTACCTGTCGCTGGCCGGCCGCTACTCCGTGCTGATGCCGAACACCGCGCGCGGCGGCGGCATCTCGCGCAAGATCACCAATGCGCAGGACCGCAAGCGGCTGAAGGAAGTCGTCGCCGATCTGGAGGTTCCGGACGGCATGGGCGTCATCCTGCGCACCGCCGGCGAGAGCCGCACCAAGGCCGAGATCAAGCGCGACTACGAATATCTGATGCGCATGTGGGAAACGGTGCGCAACACGACGCTGCAATCGACCGCACCGGCCCTCGTCTACGAGGAAGGCTCGCTGATCAAGCGGTCGGTGCGCGACCTCTACAACAAGGACATCGACGAAATCCTGGTCTCCGGCGACAACGGCTATCGCGAGGCCAAGGACTTCATGCGCATGCTGATGCCCAGCCATGCGAAAGTGGTGCAGCCCTACCGCGAGACGGTGCCGATCTTCGCGCGCAACGGCATCGAGGCACAGCTCGACAAGATGCTGCAGCCACAGGTGACGCTGAAATCCGGCGGCTACATCATCATCAACCAGACCGAAGCGCTGGTTGCCATCGACGTGAACTCGGGCCGTTCGACGCGCGAGCACTCGATCGAGGACACTGCGCTGCAGACCAATCTGGAAGCCGCCGAGGAAGTCTCGCGCCAGCTTCGCCTGCGCGACCTCGCGGGTCTCATCGTGATCGATTTCATCGACATGGAGGAGAACCGCAACAACCGCGCGGTCGAGAAGAGGCTCAAGGACTGCCTGAAGAACGACAGGGCACGCATCCAGGTCGGCCGCATCTCGCATTTCGGCCTGATGGAGATGTCGCGCCAGCGCATCCGCTCCAGCGTGCTGGAATCGACCACCAAGCCATGCTCGCATTGTGGCGGCACAGGCCATGTGCGCTCCGACTCCTCCGTCGCGCTGATGGTCGTGCGCGCCATTGAGGAGTTCCTGCTGAAGGATTCGCGTCACCACATCACGGTGCGCATGCCCACGGCGACGGCGCTCTACATCCTCAACCACAAGCGCTCTATGCTGGTGGAACTGGAAAACCGCTTCGTCCTGAAGATCATGGTCGAGGCCGACGAGTCGCTCGGCAACCAGCACTACGCGATCTTCCGCGGGGCGGTGGCCGACAAGCCGGCCGGCATGCCCGAGCACGTGCTGCCGCCGATGCCGGTCGAGGATGACGACATCGATCCCGAGATCGTCGACGAGGATGAGGCCGAAGAGGCTTCCGCGGAGGCACCGAAGCGGCAGGAGCAGCGCGGCGAGGAAGGCGAAGGCAATGGCCGCCGCCGCCGCCGCCGTCGCCGCCGTGGCGGACGCGATCGCGAGCATGGCGACGAGAGCCGCCCCGGCGAAGCCGAGGCGGAAGCAGGAAGCGCCGAGGGCGACGACGAGGATGGCGAGGACGAGCGCGGCGCAGCCGAGCCGTCCGCAGCCGAGGCGTCGGAGGCCGCCGTCGGGGCGGAAGCCACGAATGGCGACGAGCAGGACGGACAGCAGAAGAAGCGCCGGCGCGGCAAGCGCGGCGGCCGCCGCAACCGCCGCGACGGCGAGAGCGGCGATGCCGCGGCGTCCGGCGAGACCGGCGCAGCCGATGGCGATGCCGAGGCTTCCGACGAGCAAGGCGCCAGCGAGCGGGTGACCATCCGCCAGCGCGGCGGGCGCGCCCGCGATACGTCCGGCGATGGCGAAGAGGCCGCCGCCGAGCGGCTGGTCGAACCGGTCGTGGCGGAAGAAGCCGAGGCTGTCGCCGCGCCTGCGGCAGAGCCTGCCGCTGAGGCCGAACAGGCTCCGGAGGCAGCGGCCGAGGATGGCGATGACGCCGCCCCTGCCCGCTCCAACCGCCGCCGCGCCGAGAGCAGCGAGCCGAAGGAGCCGGTGGTTTCGTCGGTCACCTCGGGCGAGGCTGCAGAGCCGGCGCCCAAGAAGGGCGGCTGGTGGCAGCGCAAGGGCTTCTTCTGAGCGCTCTGATCTCTAATTCCTAGCAAAAGCCGGGCCTTGGCCCGGCTTTTTCGTTTTCGCGCCGAAATGCGGCGCACGACCGCCGTGGCCGCAGAATTGCCCGATTGAGCAAGGATCACAAACGCATGATTTCCATGCGTTCGCCTTTCCATGCCCCCATGGCTGGGCTACGAGTCCCAGCCGATATGCCCACGCTTCCGCACATCGCCGTCCGGATTGCGCGCGTCAGTCGCCGTGCTGCCGTGGCAGCGTTGGCGGTCGGGCTCGCCGCTGTGGGCCAGGCGCAGGCGCAGACCAACATCCCGATCGTGCGCGACGCCGAGATCGAGGCGCTGGTGCGCGACTATGCGCGGCCCATCCTCAAGGCGGCAGGCCTGTCGAAGTCGGGAATCGACATCGTTCTGGTCAATGACGACCGCTTCAACGCCTTCGTCGCTGGCCGGCGCATGTTCATCAACACCGGCGCGCTGCTGATGTCGGAGACGCCGAACGAGATCATCGGCGTCCTCGCACACGAGGCCGGGCACCTCGCCGGCAGGCACCAGGAGCGGCTGCGCGAGCAGATCGCGCGGGCGCAGACCATGGCGGTCGTTGCCGGGCTGCTCGGCGTCGGCGCCACGATTGCCGGCGCGGCGACCAACAGCGGCGGGCTGGCGCAGGCGGGCACGGGCATCGCGGCCGCGGGCGGCGAGTTCGCCCGGCGCGGGCTGCTCAGCTACCAGCGCACGGAGGAAGCCACGGCCGACCGCTCGGCGATCAAGTATCTCGACGCCACCGGACAGTCGGCGAAGGGCATGCTGAAGACGTTCGAGCGGCTGCAGGGCTCGCTCGCCCTGTCAGGCGCGCAGATCAACCCGTACGAGGTGAGCCACCCGCTCCCGCGCGACCGCATCGCCAATCTGGAGACGCTGGCGCGCAACAGCCCCAACTTCGACCGCATCGATTCCGCCGAGCTGCAGGAGCGGCACGACATGATGCGGGTGAAGATCGCGGTCAACACGCAAGGCCAGGCCGCGCATCGCAGACTGTTCCGCGGGCGCGAAAGCACCGAACTGGCGATGCAGTACGGCGAGGCCATCTCCACCTATCTCTACGGCAACCAGAGGAGCGCCCTGGCCAAGGCCGACGCGCTGGTGAAGGTGCGGCCGAAGAATGCCTACTTCCACGAATTGCGCGGCGACATCCTGATCAAGGCGAACCAGCCGGCCGAGGCGGCAAAGGCCTACGCCACCGCTGCCAAGCTCGATCCCGCCAGATCGGGCATCCTGCAGGTTTCGTACGGCCAGGCGCTGCTGGCGACCGGCAAGCCGGACAGCGTGCGCAAGGCGATCGACGTCATCAACCAGGGCATCGACCGCGACCGCGAGAACGTCAGCGCCTACCGCTTCCTGGCGCAGGCCTACGGCCAGGTCGGTGACATCGCCGACGCCGAACTGGCATCCGCGGAAGGTGCGTTCTACAGCGGCGCGTACCAGGACGCGAAGGTGTTCGCGGCACGCGCGCAGATGAAATTCAAGACGGGCGCGCCCGGCTGGGTGCGCGCACAGGACATCATCAACTACAAGCCGCCCGGCAAGAAGAAATAGCCGCTTCGGCGGCACGGCGGGGAACGAACGGAGCGAGCATGATCAGGGCATTTGTCTGGGGTACGTCGGCAGCGGTCGCGGGAGCGGGCTTGCTGGCGCTGGGTTTCCTTGCCGGGCAGCCGGCCACCGCGAGCGGGCTCAACGCGCCGGACATGATGACGGTCGCGGCGACCGACACGCCGATGGACCGCCAGCAGGTCGAAACGATCGTGCGCGAATACCTGCTCGCCAATCCGGAAATCCTGCTCGAGGTGCAGCAGGCGCTGGACACCAAGCAGAAGGAAGAGCAGCGCGTCGCCCAGACCGAGATCATCAAGAGCGCGAAGGACGAGATCTTCGCGTCGCCGCATGACGGGATCATCGGCAACCCGAACGGCAAGGTTACGATCGTCGAGTTCTATGACTACAATTGCGGCTACTGCAAGCGCGCGCAGCAGGACATGCTGGACCTCGTCGCAGCCGATTCCGACCTGCGCTTCGTGCTGAAGGAATTCCCGATCCTCGGGCCCGATTCGCAGAAGGCGCATGTCGTGGCGCAGGCCTTCATGAAGCTGCATCCCGAGAAATACGAGGAATACCACAACCGCCTGATCGTGGAGCCTGGGCGTGCCGGCGAGGAAAGCGCCATGAAGCTGGCGCTCGACATGGGCGCCGACGAAACCAAGATGCGCGAGCAGATGAAGGATCCGAGCATCCAGGAGGCCTTCGCCAAGACCTACGAGCTGGCGCAGAAGCTTTCCATCACCGGCACGCCGTCCTACGTGGTCGGCAACGAGGTGGTGTTCGGTGCGCTCGGCCGCGATGTGCTGGCGGAAAAGATCGAGACGGCCCGCGCCTGCATCGCCGACGCGACCTGTTGATTGAGGCTATCTGTTGATGGATTGCGTGACGGCCGAATAATCGGCTTGCGCTCTTTCCGCGACAATGCTTGCCGATTATAGAGTTCCCGGCGCGCCGCCCGCGGCGCGCGTAGAGGCATTTTGACGTTGAAGACGATTTTTGTCCTGAACGGCCCGAATCTGAACATGCTGGGCAAGCGCGAGCCGGGCATCTATGGCGGCAAGGACCTTGCAGCGATAGAGGCCGACTGCCGCGAGGCCGGGAAAAAGCTTGGGCTGCAGGTTGATTTCCGCCAGTCCAACCACGAAGGCGTGCTGGTCGACTGGATTCAGGAGGCTGCGGACAAGGCCGCGGGCATCGTGATCAATCCGGGCGCCTACGGCCATACCTCCATCGCGCTTCACGACGCCATCCGCGCCGTTGCGCCGCTGCCGGTGGCGGAAGTGCATCTGTCCAACATCCACGCGCGCGAGCCGTTCCGGCACGCCACCTATATTGCACCGGTGGCGGTCGGCATGATCTGCGGCTTCGGGCCGCTCGGCTACACGCTGGCGCTCGAGGCGCTGGCCGCACGCATATGACCGAAGGGAAGCGAGACCTCATGTCGACGAAGAAGAGCGCCATCGACCAGCAACTGATACGCGAACTGGCCGGCATTCTGAACGACACGAACCTGACCGAGATCGAGGTCGAGCTCGACGATCTGAAGATCCGCGTGGCGCGGCAGACGCAGGCCGTGCATGCCGTGGCCGCCCCGATGCCGGTCGCCTTTGGCGCCGCGCCGGCCGCCGGCCCGGTCGCCGATGCCGCGCCGGCCGCGGTCGATATCGCCAAGAGCGCCGTGACCTCGCCGATGGTCGGCACCGCCTACCTGGCGCCGGCGCCGGGCGCCAAGCCCTTCATCGAGGTCGGCCAGAAGGTGAAGGACGGGCAGACGCTGCTCATCATCGAGGCGATGAAGACGATGAACCAGATCCCCTCGCCGCGTGCCGGCACGGTGACGGCCATCCTGTTCGAGGACGGCAAGCCGGTCGAGTATGGCGAGCCGCTGGTCGTGGTCGAGTAAGGCTGGCGCGGGGATGTTCCAGAAAATCCTCATCGCCAACCGCGGCGAGATCGCGCTCCGGGTGCTGCGCGCAGCCAAGGAGCTCGGCATCTCGACCGTGGTCGTGCATTCCACCGCCGACGCCGACGCCATGCATGTGCGGCTCGCCGACGAAAGCGTGTGCATCGGCCCCCCGCCGTCACGCGATTCCTATCTCAACATCCACCAGATCGTCGCCGCCTGCGAGATCACCGGCGCCGACGCCGTGCATCCCGGCTACGGCTTCCTGTCGGAGAATGCGAAGTTCGCCGACATCCTCGCCGCGCACAAGATCACCTTCATCGGTCCGTCGGCCGACCACATCCGCGTGATGGGCGACAAGATCGAGGCGAAGCGCACGGCGCAGCGCCTCGGCATTCCCGTGGTGCCCGGCTCCGACGGCGCGGTGGCTGACGAGGCCGACGCGAAGCGGATCGCCGCGTCGATCGGCTATCCCGTCATCATCAAGGCGACCGCCGGCGGCGGCGGGCGCGGAATGAAGGTGGCGCGCTCCGAAGACGATCTCATCGAGGCCTGGCAGACGGCACAGACGGAAGCGGGCGCGGCTTTCGGCAACCCCTCCGTCTACATCGAAAAGTATCTGGAAAAGCCCCGCCACATCGAAGTCCAGATCGTCGGCGACGGCAAGGGCAAGGCCGTGCATCTGGGCGAGCGCGACTGCTCGCTGCAGCGCCGCCACCAGAAGGTCTGGGAAGAGGCAAACTCCCCTGCCCTGAATGCAGGCGACCGCGACCGCATCGGCAGCATCTGCTCCAAGGCGATCGCCGATCTCGGCTATTCCGGCGCCGGCACGATCGAGTTCCTCTACGAGAACGGCGAGTTCTACTTCATCGAGATGAACACCCGCCTGCAGGTGGAGCATCCGGTGACGGAAGCGATCACCGACATCGACCTCGTGCACGAGCAGATCCGGGTCGCCTCGGGCGGCGGGCTGTCGGTCACGCAGGACGAGATTCACTTCAACGGCCATGCCATCGAGTGCCGTATCAACGCGGAAGACCCGCGCACCTTCACGCCGTCACCAGGCACGATCTCGCATTTCCACACGCCGGGCGGGCTCGGCATCCGCGTCGACAGCGGGGCCTATTCCGGCTACCGCATCCCGCCCTACTACGACAGCCTGATCGGCAAGCTGATCGTGCACGGACGCAACCGCGTCGAATGCATGATGCGCCTGCGCCGCGCGCTGGATGAGTTCGTCGTGGACGGCATCAAGACGACGCTGCCGCTCTTCCGCGACCTGGTGGGCAATGCCGACATCGCCAATGGCGACTACGACATCCACTGGCTCGAAAAGCATCTCGCAAAGGATGCCAGCGAGCACTGATCGCGCTCGCCCTTCCACCCTTGCGGGCGTCGGTGGCCGGACCACGCCCGCAAGGTGAGGATGAGGCTGGAAGGAATGAGGCGTTGGAGTGCTTCGCAACACCCCTCATCCGGCCTCGCGCTCGGCGGCTCCGCCAACGCGCCCAGGCACCTTCTTCCGCCGAGGGAGAAGCAAGGCTGATTTCATGACGCGCCCCTACGCCCCCGGGCACCGCATCCCGCCCGACCTGCTGCTCAAGGCCTATGCCTCGGGCGTGTTTCCGATGGCGGAGAGCGCAGCGGAGCCGGAGGTGTTCTGGGTGCGGCCGGAAACGCGCGGCATCATCCCGCTCGACGATTTCCACGTGCCGCGCAGCCTGGCAAAGACGCTGCGCAAGAACCCGTTCGACATCCGTTTCAACTACGACTTCCCGGCGGTCATCGAGGGCTGCGGGGAATCGCGCATCGGCCGCATGACGACATGGATCAACGCGCCGATCCGGGACGCCTACATCGAACTGCACGACCGCGGCCACTGCCACTCGGTCGAAGCATGGAACGGCACCCGGCTGGTGGGTGGGCTCTACGGCGTTTCGCTCGGGCGCGCCTTCTTCGGCGAGAGCATGTTCTCGCGCGAGACCGACGCCTCGAAGATCTGCCTCGTGCATCTGGTGGAGCGCCTGCGGGAGCGTGGCTTCACGCTGCTCGACACGCAGTTCACGACAGAGCACCTGAAGCGTTTCGGCGCCATCGACGTCCCGCGCAAGCGCTACGAGACGCTGCTGGAGGCAGCGCTGACCGGATCGGCGCAGTTCGGCTAGTTCGTCTTCGGCGGGGGAACGTCCGAGGTCTGCTTGCAGCCCTTGAGCCAGACGTCATAGACGGCGTGCTCGACGGCGTTGAGACCAGGGCTTTCGGCAAACATCCAGCCGGTGAAGATGCGGCGGATCTTGCGATCGAGCGTGATCTCGTCGACCTCGACGAAGGAGTCCGTCTTGGGCTCCTCTTCCTTCGGTCGCGAATAGCAGACACGCGGCGTCACCTGCAGCGCACCGAACTGCACCGTCTCGTCGATGTAGACGTCGAAGGTGATGATGCGTCCGGTGATCTTGTCGATGCCGGTGAATTCGGCGACCGGATTGGAGATGCGCTCGCCGGCCGCGAGAGCAGGCAGCGTCGCGCCGGCCAGAAGCGAGGCTGCGAAAGCGCCAATGAGGAAGCGGGCGGAGCGGCTGGCTGTCATGCGGATCGCGGGTTGGCGCCCGCCTGCGGCGGGCAATCGTTTATGCAACAACGCAGCGGGTACGCGGGATTTGTGGCGAAAAAAGAGTTAGCTGCCGGGCGTCCAGGCGTCGTAGTCGCCCGTCACCTGCGGCCGCTGCCCATGGCCAAGCACCGAACCCTTCGGACGATAGGCCGCCGGCGAACCCGTCAGGTTCGGCTGGTGCGGCTTCTGCCAGTCGCGCGGCTTGTAGTCTTCCTTCGTCGGCGGCGTGTCGACGCGATGGTGAATCCAGCCATGCCAGCCCGGCGGAATGAGGGACGCTTCCGACGGACCGTTGTAGATAACCCAGCGCCGCGTGCGGCCTTCCGAATCGGTGCCGCCCTCATAGTAGACGTTGCCCATCTCGTCGGTACCAACGCGCTTGCCCGACCGCCATGTATGGAAGCGGGTGTTAAGCGTCTGGCCGTTCCACCAGGTAACGAACTGCAGCAGGAATTTTTTCATGCGACCTCGCCGCGGGCGTGCGAAGCGTCTTATGGCCTTCCCGTCGCCGGGTGGCAAGCGCCGATCAAGCCGCACTCAGGTCAAGTTCCGCCTGCAGCCGAAACGGTTCTTCGCGCAGCCGAGGCACTCGCAAAATCGGTGCGCAGCCTGCCGATCCCGGCAAGCGTGTCGCGGTCCGCCCAGCGCAAGACGCGGCCACGTCCATCTTCACCATCGGCACGGCTTCCCGTACATTGCGGCGATCCGGCGCGGGCAGCGCGGTTTGGGGAGGTTTTGGGGGGTGTCGTTGCTCAGGCTGATGATGATCGCTGCAATCACATGCTCATCCGGAGTCGCCATGGCGCAGGACGGTGCGCGTGGGATCGCGTTCGTGCAGGCGCCCGAACAGGCGCTCGGCGTGTGCATGGGAGCCGATCCGGCCAAGACGATCCAGTGCGCGGTGCAGAAATGCGTCGAGGGCGGCGCTGCCGAGGCCGACTGCGCGCCGATGAGCTGGTGCCTGCCGATGGGCTGGAGCGCCGATCTGTTCCTGCAGCATCAGGAAGGCATTCACTGGCACGAATTCCTCTGCGGCTGGGCGTCGAAGGAGGCCGTCGAAGCGGCCGCCAGGGTGAAATGCGACGCCACGCTGCGGCCCTACCTGCTCCACTGCACGATCACGGGCTACTGGGACCCCGACGGCAAGGAGATCGCCGGAAACTGACCCGGCCTCGCAAAACGCTTGCCTGTCCGTTACGCTGCGTTAACATCGGCGATGCGCGGCCGAGGGAGGGAGGGCGCGCCAAGAGGCGGAAGCGTGCACACTATCGCGTCAAACGCGAAGTTCTCCAGCATCGTGGAAGGCGTCTACGATTGCGTGGCCGATTCGACGCGATGGACCTCCACGCTCGATTCGCTGTGCGAGGCGACCGGTGGCTGCATCGCCACGCTCGGCGTGGTCGACACGGCCGCGAATGCCGCCCGCCTGTTGATCTCCAGCGGCGATCCGAACGTGGTCGGGTCGTTCATGTCGGATTATGCCGGCGAGGTGCCGTTCTATTCGGCGCTGTCGCGCATGGAGATCGACGTCCCCTTCACCGTCGATCGCATCTACGAACTGCAGGGTCCATCGGCGCGGCAGAACTGGCTGGACAGCCGCATCGCGCGCGAATGGGTGACCCCCAACCGGCTGGACGACTTCTTCTGGGTGGCGCTGATGAAGCAGCCGGCCCGCGTCGGCACGCTGATGATCATCACCGACAAGGATCGGCCGCAGATCACCGAGACCGACCTCGAGCGCGTGTCACTGATCGCCCCGCATGTGCGCCGCGCGGTCACCATCGGCGACATGTTCGACGCCGAGCGGCGCTCGGCCAACGTCTTCCGCAGCATCGTCGAGAGCCTGTCGCATCCGGTGCTGATCGTCACGCGCGACATGCATGTGCTGTTCGCCAACGCCGCGGCCGAACTGCTGCTCGCCGACGGCGCCGCGGTGCAGTCGCATCGCGGCCAGCTGGCCTTTGCCTATCCGCAGGCGCACGCGGCGGTGACGCGCGCCGTCGAAGTCGGCACGCATGACGAGTTCGCGCTCGGACCCGCCGGCATCAACGTGCCGCTGGCGCGCGCGAACACGCCCGCGGTCGCGCATGTGCTGCCGCTGGCGCGGCGCGACCCTTCGGCGCGCATCGCGCAGCAGGCCGCGGCCGCCATCTTCATCGCGGCCGCGGGCTGCGGGCCGCTGCCCGCGCTCGACGCCATCGCCGCGCTGTTCGGGCTGACGGCGGCGGAGAAGCGCGTGGCCGGCCACGTCGCCGCCGGGCAGACGCGGCGCGACATAGCGGCGGCGGCCGGCGTCTCCGACGGCACCGTCAAATCGCAGCTTGCCGCCATATACGACAAGACCCGCACGTCGGATCAGCGTGAGCTGCAGCTCTTGATGCGCGAGCTTTCACCACCCATCGCCTGAAGCCAGGCGGTTCCTTGCGGCATCCCCCGCGCGGCAGATGAGCGGCCCCGGCGCCCGTGATCTGCTGAGCTGGTCGGGACATGTCTCAAGGAGAAGCGATCATGCGGATTCTGATGCAACTCGCCATCGCCGCCGCGCTTGCCGCCACCACGGCCGCGCCGGCCTACGCGGTCGACAAGACCAAGGCGATCAAGCAGACAACCAACATCAAGAAGCCGCCGACCGTGGGCGGCACCGTCGTCGGCGGCGGCAATGGCGTCGCCGAACTCACCTCATGGGACTGCAAGGCCGTCGGCGGCACCGTCGTGGTCGTGTCCGACGATCGCTGCGGCGCGTCGCGCAGGTACTGCCGGATGCCGGATACCAACGCCGTCTGCATCGAGGAAAAGTTGCAGTAGCAGCGGCGACGCCGGCTCAGTTCGCCGGGTAGAGCGTGTCGACGATCAGGCGCGCGTCGTGGCGCGAATCGAGCATTCCGTAAGTGCTGCGCCACTGCCCCGCCAGGCGCGTTTCGATGAAGGCGTCGGCGATGCGGCCGGCGCCGAGGCGGCGCAGTTCGGCGGCGGCCGCCGACAGCGCCAGCTGCTCGGTCAGGATGCGCGCCGAACCCTCGTCGGATGCCGCGACCTGCACGGCCGCGCGCAGCACGTCGATCGTGCCGCGCCCGGAGGGGCCGAGATCGGCCTCGATGCCTGCCAGCACCTCTTCGAAGAGCGACGGCCCGCGCGCGAGCACGCGCAGCACGTCGAGCGCCATGACGTTGCCCGACCCTTCCCAGATCGCGTTCACCGGGCTCTCGCGGTAGTAGCGCGCCAGCGGCGCTTCCTCGACATAGCCGTTGCCGCCGAGGCACTCCATCGCCTCGTAGAGCAGCGACGGCGCGATCTTGCAGACCCAGTATTTCACCACCGGCGTCATCACGCGGGCAAACGCGGCATCGCCGCGACTGGTCGCCGCCTCGTCGAAGGAACGGGCCAACCGGAAGGAGAGCGCGGTCGCCGCCGCCACGTCGAGCGCCATGTCGGCCAGTACGCGCTGCATCAACGGCTGGTCGATCAGCGCAGCGCCGAAGACGGCACGGTGGCGTGTGTGGTGGACGGCCTCGGCGAGGCCGGCGCGCATCATGCCCGAGGAGGCCAGAGCGCAGTCGAGCCGCGTCAGCGTGACCATGTCCATGATCGTCTTGATGCCGGCGCCCGGCTCGCCCACCATCTCGCCGATGGCGTTGACGAACTCCACCTCGGAGGAGGCGTTGGAGCGGTTGCCGAGCTTGTCCTTCAGCCGCTGGAAGCGAAACCCGTTGCCGGTGCCGTCGCCCAGAACGCGCGGCACGAGGAAACAGGACAGACCCTCCGGCGCCTGCGCCAGCACCAGGAAGGCGTCCGACATCGGCGCCGACATGAACCATTTGTGGCCGGTGAGGCGGTAAAAGCCGTTGCCGGCGCGCTCGGCGCGCGTCGTGTTGGCGCGAACGTCGGTGCCGCCCTGCTTCTCGGTCATGCCCATGCCGAGCGTCAGGCCGATCTTTTCCACCGGCGGCTTGCTGGTCTGGTCGTATTTGCGCGTGGTGACGCGCGGCGCCCATTCACGGAAAAGCTTCGGGCTCGCCATCAGCGCGGCAAGCGAGGCGCTGGTCATGGTGATGGGACAGAGATGTCCGCATTCCAGCTCTGACGTGAGATAGAAGCGTGCGCCGCGCACCTGATGGCGCTTGCCGGTCTCGGCCTCGCCATTCTCCCATACGGAGGAATGCAGGCCGGACGTGACCGAACGGCGCAGGAGCGCGTGATAGGCCGGGTGGAACTCGACCTGGTCGAGCCGCCTGCCCTGCCGGTCATGTGTCCTGAGCTTCGGCGTCTCGGTGTTGGCGAGGCGCGCCAGACTCTGCGCCTCCTCGCTCAGCACAAAGCGGCCGGTGGCCTCCAGATCCTTCTTCACCGGCGCCGAGAAATTGTCGGAAAGCTGCACCAGCAGCGGGTCGCCGCGCCAGGCATTGGCGCCGGTCAGCGGCGGCGGCTGGTTGATGATCTCGTCCGTCACACAGGAATCCTTGGTGCTCGCACCTGCTGGCGAGCCCCAGCAATGTGTCCGAAATGCGTTTGCACCGCCAAGCCATAAGCGCAAGGCCTTGTCGGCGTTGCAACGAAATCCCCAGGAAACCGAATTTCCATGGGACAAGCCAGGCAGCGGGCAGAGCCTGCTTGCGGCACCTCCCCCCTGCCCCTATAGCAGCCGCTTGAGATGACCGATGCCGCTTCCCCGCCGATCTACCCGCACCGGCATTTGCTGGGCATACGCAACCTTTCCCCCGTCGACATAGAACTTCTGCTCGACCGCGCCGACGCTGCCGTTGCGATCTCGCGCCAGCCGGAGAAGAAGACCTCGACGCTGCGCGGACGCACGCAGATCAACCTCTTCTACGAAGCGTCGACCCGCACGCAGTCGTCCTTCGAGATCGCCGGCAAGCGGCTCGGCGCCGACGTGATGAACATGTCGGTGGCGAATTCGTCGACCAAGAAGGGCGAGACGCTGATCGACACGGCGATCACGCTCAATGCCATGCGGCCCGACATCCTGATCATCCGGCACGCCTCGGCAGGCGCCGCAGCGCTTCTGGCGCAGAAGGTCGGCTGCTCGGTGGTCAATGCCGGCGACGGGACGCACGAACATCCGACGCAGGCGCTGCTCGACGCACTGACCATCCGGCGCGCCAAGGGCCGGATAGCGGGCCTCACCGTGGCGATCTGCGGCGACATCCTGCATTCGCGCGTGGCGCGCTCCAACATCATCCTGCTCAATGCGCTCGGCGCGCGGGTGCGCGTCGTCGCGCCGTCGACGCTGCTGCCCTCCGGCATCGCCGACATGGGCGTCGAAGTTTTCGGCTCGATGCAACAAGGACTCGACGGCGCCGACGTGGTGATGATGCTGCGCCTGCAGCGCGAGCGCATGGCCGGCGCCTTCGTGCCATCGACACGCGAGTATTTTCGCTATTTCGGTCTCGACGCAGAGAAACTGCAGGCGGCGAAGGACGACGCGCTGGTCATGCATCCCGGCCCGATGAACCGCGGCGTCGAAATCGCCTCGGCGATCGCCGACGGCCCGCAGAGCGTCATCCAGGAACAGGTCGAGATGGGCGTGGCCGTGCGCATGGCCGTGATGGAAGCGCTGCTCGATCCGCGGCGGGGCGGCGAACGATGAGCTTCAAGGTCTTCGACAACGCCCGCATTGTCGATCCGTCCCGCGGGATGGACGCGCTGGGCGCCGTCATCATCGACGGCGACAGGATCGCCGCGGCCGGCCCGGCCGAACGCAACCAGGGCGCGCCGGAAGGCGCGGTCATCATCGACTGCGCCGGCAAGGCGGTCCTGCCCGGGCTGGTGGACGGACGCGTGTTCATCGGCGAGCCGGG
This sequence comes from Rhizobiaceae bacterium, assembly GCA_050178915.1. GTDB lineage: Bacteria > Pseudomonadota > Alphaproteobacteria > Rhizobiales > Rhizobiaceae > JBFXAF01. The sequence goes on from JBFXFO010000007.1 coordinate 22,429, forward strand.
CGCGGAGTACCGCGAATCCATCGCATCGGCCGGACAGGCAGCAGCGGCCGGCGGCGTCACGTCGCTGGTGATGATGCCCGACACCGATCCGGTGATCGACGAAGTGGCGCTGGTCGAGTTCGTGCAACGCACGGCGCGCGACACCGCAAGCGTCCACATCCATCCGGCCGCGGCCATCACCAAGGGACTGGCCGGGCATGAAATGACCGAGTTCGGCCTGCTCGGCCAAGCCGGCGCCGTCGCCTTCACCGACGGTCGCCATTCGATCGCGAACGCGCTGATCATGCGCCGCGCGCTTACCTACGCACGCGATTTCGGCGCCCTGATCGTGCACGAGACGGAGGATCGCGACCTTGCCGCCGGCGGGGTCATGAACGAAGGGCTTTACGCCAGCTGGCTCGGGCTGCCCGGCATCCCGCGCGAAGCAGAACTGATTCCGCTGGAGCGCGATCTGGCGCTCGCCCGGCTGACGCGCGGCAATTATCACGCCGCGAAAATCTCCACCGCGCTCTCGGCGGCCGCGATCGCGCGCGCCAAGGCGGACGGCGCGAATGTCACCGCCGGCGTGTCGATCAACAGCCTGGCGCTGAACGAGAACGACATCGGCGAGTACCGCACCTTCTTCCGCCTGTCGCCGCCGCTGCGCGCCGAGGAAGACCGTCTGGCCATGGTGGAAGCGCTGCGCGACGGCACCATCGACATCATCGTCTCGTCGCACGATCCGCAGGACGTTGACACCAAACGCCTCCCCTTTGCCGACGCCGCGGCCGGCGCCATCGGGCTGGAGACGCTGCTCGGCGTGGCGCTGCGGCTCTTCCACAATGGCGATGTCCCGCTCACCCGGCTGGTCGAGGCCCTGTCCACCAAGCCGGCGCAGCTCTTCGGCCTCGACGCCGGCACGCTGAAGCCAGGCGCCCCCGCCGATCTCGTGCTGGTCGATCTCGACGAGCCATGGGTCGTGCGCGAGGAAGACATACGCTCGCGTTCGAAGAACACCTGTTTCGAGGGCGCGCGGCTGCAGGGCCGCGTCTTGCAAACCATGGTGGCGGGCCGCACAGTGTTTTCGGCCTAGAGCCAGAAGCTTGTCGCCGCACCGCCGCGTGGGAGGGGATCAATGGACCGGGCCGCCATCCTTATCGCGTTCGCCTTCGGCTATCTGCTGGGCTCAATCCCGTTCGGCCTGATCCTGACGCGGGCGGCCGGGCTCGGCGACGTCCGCTCGATCGGCTCGGGCAATATCGGCGCCACCAACGTTCTGCGCACGGGCAACAAGGGCCTCGCCGCAGCCACGCTGCTGCTCGATGCGCTCAAGGGCACCGCCGCCGTGCTGATCGCCGGCTACTGGGGACCGGAGGCGGCGATGGCCGCCGGCCTCGGAGCCTTCCTCGGCCACCTTTTCCCGGTCTGGCTCGGCTTCAAGGGCGGCAAGGGCGTCGCCACCTATATCGGCGTGCTCGCCGGCCTCTCATGGCAGGCCGGGCTGGTGTTCGCCGCTGCGTGGCTGATCGTCGCCGCGGTCACGCGCTACTCATCACTGGCAGCGCTGGTGGCGGCGGTTGCCGTCCCCGTCTACCTGCTCATCGTCGGCGCCACCGACCTCGCCATCTTCTTCGCCGTGCTGACGGTGATCGTCTTCTGGAAACACCGGGCCAACATCGAGCGCCTGCTCGCGGGCAGCGAATCGCGGATCGGGTCGAAGGGATGAGCGGCGACCGGCGCGGGCGCAGGCTCAGCGACCGGCAGCGCATCGCCTGGCTGCGGCTGATCCGGACCGACAATGTCGGGCCGGCGACCTTCCGCGACCTGATCAACCGCTTCGGCTCGGCCGAAACGGCAATCGAGATGCTGCCCGAACTCAGCATTTCGGGCGGCGCGTCACGGCTGCCCCGCATTCCTGCCGTTTCGGAAGCCGAGGCTGAGCTCGAGCGCGCAGCCGCCTGCGGCGCGCGCATCGTGGCTATCGGCGAGGCCGACTATCCCGACATGCTGTGGCGGATGGACAACCCGCCACCGGTGCTCGCCATCAAGGGCGACGCCAATGTGTTTGCGCTGACGCCCGTCGCCATCGTCGGCGCGCGCAACGCCTCGCTCGCTGGCATCCGCATGGCGCGCCAGCTCGCCGCCGACCTCGGCCGCGAAGGCTGCGCCGTCGTCTCCGGACTGGCGCGAGGCATCGACACCGGCGCGCATGAGGGAGCGCTGGCAACCGGCACGGTGGCGGTCTTCGCCGGCGGGCTCGACCGCCCCTTCCCGCCCGAAAACGTCGCTCTCGCTGACGAGATCGCGGCGCGTGGCGGCGCGCTCGTCTCCGAGATGCCGATGGGCTGGGAGCCTCGCGCCCGCGATTTCCCGCGCCGCAACCGCATCATTGCCGGGCTGTCGGTCGGGCTCGTCGTCGTCGAGGCGGCGCAGCGCTCCGGCTCGCTGATCAGCGCCCGGCTGGCGGGCGAGCTCGGCCGCCTGGTGTTCGCCGTGCCGGGATCGCCGCTCGATCCGCGCGCCGCCGGCACCAACGACCTCCTGAAGCAGGGCGCAACGCTGGTGACGGAGGCGCGCGACGTGCTCGAGCAGATCGCTCCCATGGACGGAAAGGATCGCGGACAGGCGCCACGACCGTTCGTGCAGGCCGAGGAGCCGCCCGATTTCGGCGCCACGCCACCACCCGGCGAGGACGATCGCTCACGCGTTATCGAAGCGCTTGGACCCACACCGACGGGGATCGACGAGATCATCCGGCACACGCGGCTGCATCCCGCGCAGGTGTTCATGATCCTGCTGGAACTGGATCTTGCCGGCCGGCTGGAGCGGCACGCGGGCGGCAACGTGTCTCTGGTGTTTGCGACCTAGTCGGTCATCGGCAGCGCATTGCCGACCTTGCTGCGCCCGATGCGTTCGTTGCGAATGATGTCGCCGACCTCAATGTAGGACATCTCGATGAAGTAGGCGAGCATGTCGCAATGCTCCGCCTCGGCCATCAAGCGCAGCTGCGCCAGCATGTACTGCACATATTCGAGCGTCTCTGCGCGCGTGCTGGCGTGCGGCGATGGCATTTCGGCTCCGAGGTCTTTCGCCGCCTGGCAAAACTCCCAACACGGCAATGCCTGAACTTGGAAAGTCAACAACCTATGATTGCTTCTCTTATGAGAAGTCACTAAAGGTTGCAAGGAATTTTTGCCTAGCCCACAGGTTGCAGCCGGTTGCCACGGTCGAATTCGGACAGGCCGGTCTTGACCCGCTCGAATTGCACAGCCATTTGACGAACCTTCGCACCGTCCGCATCGTCGGTCGCGCAATCCTCTTTCAGCGGAATCCCAGCGTTTCATGGAAGTCGTCGTCGTCGAGTCGCCTGCGAAGGCGAAAACGATCAACAAGTACCTCGGGCGGGACTACAAGGTCCTCGCCTCCTTCGGCCATGTGCGCGACCTGCCGGCCAAGGACGGGTCGGTGAAGCCCGACGAGGACTTCTCCATGTCGTGGGAGGTGGACGGCCCCTCCTCCAAGCGCCTGACCGACATCGCCAAGGCGGTGAAGGAAGCCGACGGCCTCATCCTCGCGACCGACCCGGATCGCGAAGGCGAGGCGATCTCGTGGCACGTGCTCGAAGTGCTGCGGCAGAAGAAGGCGATCAAGGACAAGCCGGTCCGCCGCGTCGTCTTCAACGCCATCACCAAACAGTCGGTGCTCGACGCGATGGCGAATCCGCGCGAGATCGACGTGCCGCTGGTCGACGCCTATCTGGCGCGCCGGGCGCTCGACTATCTCGTCGGCTTCACGCTCTCGCCGGTGCTCTGGCGCAAGCTGCCCGGCGCCCGTTCGGCCGGCCGCGTGCAGTCGGTGGCGCTGCGCCTCGTCTGCGACCGCGAGGCCGAGATCGAACGCTTCGTGCGCGAGGAATACTGGCAGATCGCCGCCATCCTCGGGACGCCGCGCGCCGAGAGTTTCGAGGCACGTCTGACTGCCTTCGAAGGCAGCAAGCTGCAGAAGCTCGACATCAAGAACGAGGCGCAGGCCAACGACATCAAGTCGATGCTGAACGGCGCGTCGTTCCGCGCGCGCTCGGTCGAGGCGAAGCCGACCAAGCGCAATCCCGGCCCGCCCTTCACCACCTCGACGCTGCAGCAGGCTGCCTCGTCGGCGCTCGGCTTCTCGGCGACGCGCACCATGCAGGTGGCGCAGCGCCTCTATGAAGGCATCGACATCGGCGGCGAGACGACCGGTCTCATCACCTACATGCGTACCGACGGCGTGCAGATGGCGCCGGAGGCGATCGAGGCCGCGCGCGCCGCGATCGGCCACGAGTTCGGCGCAAGATACCTGCCGGAAAAGCCGCGCTTCTATTCGACCAAGGCGAAGAACGCCCAGGAAGCACACGAGGCGATCCGCCCCACCGACTTCGCGCGGACGCCGGCCGAGGCGCGCAAGTTCCTCGATGCCGACCAGGCACGGCTGTATGAGATCATCTGGAAGCGCGCCATCGCGAGCCAGATGAACCCGGCCGAGATCGAGCGCACCACGGTCGAGATCGAGGCGGTGAACGGTGGCCGCACGGCGGCGCTGCGCGCCGTCGGCTCGGTCGTCCGCTTCGACGGTTTCATCGCCGCCTATACCGACCAGCGCGACGAGGATTCAGAAGACGAGGAAAGCCGGCGCCTGCCGGAGATCCGCGAGGGCGAGAGCCTGAACCGCGAGGCGATCAACGCCACGCAGCACACGACCGAGCCGCCGCCGCGCTACTCGGAAGCCTCGCTGATCAAGAAGCTGGAAGAACTCGGCATCGGCCGCCCGTCCACCTATGCGGCGACGCTGAAGACGCTGGAGGACCGCGAGTACGTCACCATCGACCGCCGCCGGCTGGTGCCGCAGGCGAAGGGCCGGCTGGTCACGGCATTTCTCGAGAACTTCTTCGAGAAATACGTCGAGTACGATTTTACCGCCGGCCTCGAGGACAAGCTGGACGAAATCTCCGACGGCAAGCTGTCGTGGAAGGACGTGCTGCGTGACTTCTGGCGCGATTTCTCCGCGCATGTCGACGAAACCAAGGAGCTGCGCGTCACCGACGTGCTCGACGCGCTGAACGAGGAGCTGGCGCCGCTGGTGTTCCCGGCGCGGGAAGATGGCGGCAATCCGCGCACCTGCCCGAAGTGCGGCACCGGCCAGCTTTCGCTGAAGCTCGGCCGCAACGGCGCCTTCGTCGGCTGCTCGAACTATCCGGAGTGCAATTTCACGCGCCAGTTCGGTGCGCCGGACGGTGACGCCGGCGGCGATGCCGGCCCGAAGGTGCTCGGCGCCGATCCCTATACGGCGGAAGAAATCACGCTGCGGTCAGGCCGCTTCGGACCCTACGTGCAGCGCGGTGAAGGCAAGGAAGCCAAGCGCTCCAGCCTGCCGAAGGGCTGGACGCCGGATACGATCGACCACGAGAAGGCGCTGGCGCTGCTGGCGCTGCCACGCGACGTGGGCAAGCACCCGGAAAGCGGCAAGATGATTTCGGCCGGCCTCGGCCGCTACGGGCCGTTCGTCCAGCACGACGGGAAATACGCCAATCTCGAATCCATCGAGGACGTGTTCTCCATCGGCCTGAACCGTGCGGTCACCGTCATCGCCGAGAAGGAAGCGAAAGGCGGCGGCCGCGGCCGCCGCTCGACACCGGCGGCGCTGAAAGATCTCGGTGCGCATCCCGATGGCGGCGCGGTCACCGTGCGCGATGGCCGCTACGGTCCCTACGTGAACTGGGGCAAGGTCAACGCGACACTGCCAAAGGGCAAGGACCCGATGTCGGTGACGCTCGAGGAAGCGCTGGCGCTGGTCGCCGAGCGCGCCGCCAAGAGCGGCGGCGGCAAGGCTCCGCGCAAGAGCGTGGCTGCGAAGACCGCCGGCGCCAAGAAGACGCCTGCCAAAAAGGCCCCTGCCAGGAAGGCGGCAACGAAGAAACCAGCAGCCGAGAAGAGCTAGGCATTGGCGAAACGCGCATCAGGCAAGTCATCTTCGCCGGACACCACCGACTTCCGTCCGAGCCGCGACGACCTGCTGCGCTTCATCTCCGAAAACCCCGACCGCGCCGGCAAGCGCGAGATCGCCAAGGCGTTCGGCCTCAAGTCGGGCGACCGCATCTGGCTGAAGGACATCCTGCGCGAACTGCAGGATGAGGGCCTGCTCGAACAGAAGCGCAAGCGCCTGTCGCGTCCCGGTTCGCTGCCGCCCGTCGCCGTGCTCGACATCATCGGCCGCGACGCCGATGGGGGGCTTCTGGCACGCCTGAGCGAGAATGCCGGCGACGAGGCCGCGCCGACGGTCGCGATCCGCTGGAAGCGCGACACCAAGGTGCCGGCGCCGGGCGTCGGCGACCGCGTTCTGGCAAAAGTCTTCCGCAGCGACGAGCCCGCCGGCCCGGCCTACACCGGGCGCATCATGAAGATCTTCGAGCGTCGCAAGGATGCCGCACTCGGCGTTGTGCGCGAGCTCGCCGACGGCAGCTGGCGCATCGAGCCGACCGAGCGGCGACAGGCGGAACTGACGCTCGCTCCGGAAGACCGCAACGGCGCCAGACCGGGCGACCTGGTCGAGGTCGAGACGGTGAAGAGCGGCGGGCGCTACGGCCTGCCGCGCGCCCGCGTGCTCTCCGTGCTCGGCTCCCCGACAGGCGAGAAGGCGATCTCGATGATCGCCATCCACGCGCACGACATCCCGCACATCTTCCCCGCCGAGGCGATCGCCGAAGCCGAGAATGCAAAGCCGGCGACCATGGCGGGGCGCGAAGACTGGCGCGCGATGCCGCTGGTCACCATCGACCCGGCCGACGCCAAGGACCATGACGACGCGGTCTTCGCCGCGCCTGACCCGGACGCCAACAACGCCGGCGGGTTCGTTATCACTGTCGCGATCGCCGACGTTGCCGCCTATGTGCGGCCGGGCTCGGCGCTTGATCGCGAAGCGCTGAAGCGCGGCAATTCGGTCTATTTCCCCGACCGCGTCGTGCCGATGCTGCCCGAACGCATCTCCAACGACCTCTGCTCGCTGAGGGAGAAGGTCGACCGGCCGGCGCTCGCCGTGTCGATGACCTTTGCGCCGGACGGGCGCAAGCTGCGCCACTCCTTCCATCGCATCATGATGAAGTCGGCCGCCAAGCTCGCCTATCCGCAGGCACAGGCGGCCATCGACGGCCATCCGGACGACGCCACCGGGCCGTTGCTCGACACGGTTCTTAAGCCGCTGTGGGACGCCTACGCGGTGCTGAAACGTGGGCGCGACGCACGCCAGCCGCTCGAACTCGACCTGCCCGAGCGCAAGATCCTCCTGAAGCCCGACGGCACGGTCGATCGCGTGATCATTCCCGACCGCCTCGACGCCCACAAGCTGATCGAGGAGTTCATGATCCAGGCGAACGTGGCCGCTGCCGAAACGCTGGAAGCGAAGCGGCAGAAGCTGGTCTACCGCATCCATGATGGCCCCTCGCTCGCCAAGCAGGAGTCGCTGCGCGAATTCCTCGCCACGTTCGGCCTTTCGCTGGCGCATGGCGCGCAGATGCGGCCGAGCCAGTTCAACCAGATCCTGGCGCGGGTGAAGGGCCACGAGAACGAGCTGCTGATCAACGAGGTGGTGCTGCGCTCGCAGAGCCAGGCCGAATACTCGCCCGACAATATCGGGCATTTCGGCCTCAATCTGCGCCGCTACGCGCATTTCACGTCGCCGATCCGGCGCTATGCCGACCTGATCGTGCATCGCGCACTGATCACGGCGCTCGGGCTCGGCCCCGACGGTCTGACGACGGCCGAGGAAGAGCGGCTGGCGGAGACCGCCGGGCTGATCTCCACCGCCGAGCGGCGCGCCATGGCGGCCGAGCGCGATACGGTCGACCGGCTGGTGGCCCAGCACCTGTCCGAACGAATCGGCCAGGAGTTCACCGGGCGCGTGTCCGGCGTGGTGAAGGCGGGACTCTTTGTCCAATTGCCGGAATTCGGCGCCGATGGCTTTATCCCGGTGTCGCAACTCGACGGCGACTACTACATATTCGACGAAACGGCGCGTTCGCTCGTCGGCGAGCGCACCGGCAAGGGTTACCGGCTGGCCGACCAGGTCGAGGTGAGGCTGGTGGAAGCCGCTCCCATCGCCGGCGCAATGCGCTTCGAGATGCTGAGCGAACCGACGCAGATGCCGGCGGGCACGCGCTCCTACCACAAGGCGCGCAAGGGTGCCCCGCGCGGAAGGCAACGCGCCTCGCAGCCAAGGGCTGGCGGCGGCGGAAGGAGACGGTGATGCAGGATCAGGTTTTCGGCGGCAAACCGGCAAGGCCTGCCCGATCGGTGATGCAGGCGATGACGCGCGGCTTCATCTGCCGCTGCCCCAATTGCGGCAAGGGCCCCCTGTTCAAGGGCTTCCTGAAGGTGGTCGACAATTGCCGCGAATGCCGCGAGACATTCCACCATCACCGCGCCGACGATCTCCCGGCCTATCTGGTGATCGTCATCGTCGGCCACATCGTGATCGGCGCGTTCATGAGCTTCGAGGCATCGAGCACGCTGGCGCTGTGGCAGCACCTCGCCATCTGGATACCGCTGACGATCGTGTCTTCGCTGGCGCTGCTGCGCCCGGTGAAAGGCGCGGTGGTCGGGCTGCAATGGGCGCTTTACATGCATGGCTTCGGGGGCCACAAGGACACGATCGAGACCCACCCCGAAGCCTGAACAGGCCGAAAGCCGCATTGCCATGGAAGGCCTGACACGCGTCGACTTCGAGAAGGACGAGCATAAGGAAATCGCCAAGGCGACCGGCTATCTGAGGCCGCGCGACGCCGCGACGCTGATCCTGCTCGACCGCAAGGCCGGCATGCCGCAAGTGCTGATGGGCCGGCGGCACAAGAAGCACGCCTTCATGCCGGGCAAGTTCGTGTTCCCCGGCGGGCGCACCGACCCGGCCGACAGCCGCCTCCCGTTTCCCGACGACCTGCCCGAGGCCGATGCGGCGCGAATCGCCGGCAGCCACAAGCGGGCTACCCTCACCCGGGCGCGCGCCATCGCCGCTTCGGCAATCCGCGAAACCTATGAAGAGGCCGGGCTGCTGATCGGCAACCGGGGCGCCTTCGCGACAAGAGTGCCGGACTGGCAGGGTTTCGTGGAGCATGGCGTGCAGCCGACGCTGTCCAGCCTGCGCCTCATCGCCCGCGCCATCACGCCGCCCGGCCGCGTGCGCCGGTTCGACACGCGCTTTCTCTCGGCATGGCGAGACGACGTGGCCGTCGAATTGCCGGGCGGTGGACCGACGGGCGAACTGGAAGAACTGGTATGGTTGCCGATCGCGGAGGCCCGCGAACAGGATGTGCCATTGGTGACGAAGAGCGTCCTCGACGACCTCGCGCAGCGGCTGAAGGACGACCCGGAGCTGACACCCGGGCAGACGGTGCCCTTCTATCACATGCTGCACAGCCGCTTCCAACGCGACCTGCTCTAGCCGGCAGCGATGGGCGATCATGCAAGCCACGGCGCCGCCGACGCGCCAATCCGCTGGTTGTCGTTGGGCGCGGCCATCGCCTCGATCAGCGTTGTCGGCATCGCCATCGGTCTCGGGCTGCCGCTGCTCTCCGTCGCCATGGAGCGGCAGGGCCACGCCTCCTCGCTGATCGGCCTCAATACCGCCGTCGCCGGCATCGCTTCCGTGGCGATCGCGCCGTTCACGACGCCGCTGGCGCAGCGCTTCGGTGTGGTCTGGATGATGCTGGGCGCCATCCTGCTCGGGTCGCTCGCCTTCCTCGGCTTCTACTTCGCGCCGCAGTTCTGGATGTGGTTCCCGCTGCGCGCCATCCTGCACGCAGCCATCACCGTCCTCTTCATCCTGTCGGAGTTCTGGATCACCACTTCGGCGCCGCCGCACCGGCGCGGGCTGGTGCTCGGCCTCTACGCCACCGTGCTGTCGCTCGGCTTCGCGCTCGGCCCGTGGCTGTTTGCGCAGATCGGCAGCGAAGGCCTGCTGCCCTTCGCGGTGACATTCGGCGTGGTGATGATCGGCGCCCTGCCCGTGCTCGCCGCGTGGCGCGAGAGCCCGGTGATCCACATGCCCGAGGACGGTGAGCCGGGCGGCTTCGTCCGCTACATCTGGCTGGTGCCGACCGCGACGGCGGCCGTGCTCGTCTTCGGCGCGGTGGAAACCGGCGGCTTCTCCTTCTTCCCCATCTATGGCGAGCGCATCGGCTATTCGGAAGGCGATGCGGCCCTGCTGCTCTCGATGATCGGGCTCGGCAACGTGCTGCTGCAGATTCCCATCGGCACGCTCTCCGACCGCATGCGCGACCGCCGGCTGCTCCTGCTCGGCTGCGCCATTGTCGGCCTTGCCGGCATGTGCCTGCTGCCGATCGTCGCGACCGACTGGTGGCTGCTCGCCTGCGTGCTGTTCATCTGGGGCGGCGCCGTCGCCGCGATGTACACGGTGGGGCTGGCGCATCTCGGCTCGCGCCTCTCCGGCCGCGACCTCGCATCGGCCAACGCGGCCTTCGTGCTCTGCTACGGGCTCGGCATGACGCTTGGACCGCAGCTCGCCGGCATCGGCATGGACCTCTACGATCCCGATGGCTTCGGCTGGACCCTGGCGCTGTTCTTCGTCGCCTATATCTGGCTGACGACGCGGCGCATCCTGAAGGCGCCGAAGCGCGCCTGACCGGCCCCCCCGCTCGATGCCGTCGCTTGACTTTCAGCCGGCATTCTTTATGTGTCGCGGCGAATTTGCCGCGCCGGGCGTTTCGGCCTGTCTGCCGGCATATCAGCAATTCCGAAAAGACGGACGACCGCCATGGCAAAAGCCGCCAATATCAAGATCAAGCTTCTTTCGACTGCCGACACGGGCTTCTTCTACGTGACGAGCAAGAACAGCCGCACCAAGACCGAGAAGTTCTCGTTCAAGAAGTACGACCCGATCGCCAAGAAGCACGTCGAGTTCAAGGAAACCAAGATCAAGTAGGTTCCCGCCCTATATCGGGCAGGAATCGCAAGAGCCGCCTTCGGGCGGCTTTTTTGTTGCCGATTGCCGACCGGTCAGCGCTGATCCGGACCGAATCGAGCAGATTCAGCCGCTTGCGCGGCGTTGTTCACAATTCTGACTGGAGATTAGGGGGCCGGTCGGCGTTTGGCAGCGGTACGAGGAGGCCACTATGTGCCAGCGCCGGCCGGCCGACCCCACGGACCCAGGAGATGCGGCGGACCTGAGCATCATGGGGTATTTCTGGGACAGCCGGTTCTGCTTCCTCGCCCGTTTGCTGTCCCCTTTCCCGAGCGGGACACTCGCGCAAAGGCACATAGAAATCAACAGTTTCTTAACCGTCGCTGCCAAGCAACAGGGGTTAAGGTTACTTGCTAAGGGTGATGGAATGATGGCGGTCCGACCGCCGCGAACGTCTGCGGCCGAGTTCAGGCGGCCTTTGCAACCACCCGGTTGCGGCCGCCCGACTTTGCCTCGTAAAGCGCGAGGTCGGTGCGCTTCATCAGTTCTTCGACCGTATCGCCGATGCGGTGCAGTTCGGATACGCCGACACTGACAGTCACGTCGATGCTGTCGCCCTTCTTGCCGACGAGGAAAGGCGTGCCTGCGATCTCGGCGCGGACACGCTCCGCCACCTTCTCCGCGATCGTGCCATCGGTGTCCGGCATCACCACGACAAACTCCTCCCCGCCCATGCGGCAGGCGAGGTCGATGCCGCGCACATTCTTGCGCAGGCGCCGCGCGAACTCCTTCAGCACGTCGTCGCCGCCGTCATGTCCCCAAGTGTCGTTCACCAACTTGAAGCGGTCGATGTCGGTGATCATCACAGACAGCGGGCGGCGTCGCGACGCGGCGCGCTCCACCAGCGTGCGCAGATGGTTGTCGAGGTAGCGGCGGTTGTGCAGGCCGGTCAGCGGGTCCGTCACCGCCATCTCGATGGTTTGCGCGACGCTGGCGCGCAGATGGTCATTGTAGCGTTTGCGGCGCACCTGCGTGCGCAGGCGGGCGAGCAGCTCCTGCTGGTCGATCGGGCGGATCAGATAGTCGTTCACGCCGATCTCGAGCGCACGGATGATGCGCTCGTCATCGCCTTCGTCGGCGACCAGGATGATCGGCAGGAAGCGCGTGCGGTCGAGCGAGCGCAGCTGCGAGCAGAGCCGCAGCGGATCGTAGCTGGCAAAGCCGGTCGCCACGATCACGCACTCGTAGGCCGCTTCCGCGGCCTGGAAGAAGCCCTGCTGCGGATCGGTGACGACATCGAGCTCACAGGCGCCGCGCAGCATCTTCTGGACGCGGCTGTAGGAGGCGTCGCGCTCGTCGATGAGCAGCACCTTGGCCAGTTGCTCGTCGCCCGGCTGGCGACGCGACAGCAACTCCTCGATGCCGATGTTGCGCGTGGTCGAAGCGCGCAGGCGCAGCTCGTCGGTCAGCATCTTCAGCCGAACGAGGCTCTTGACGCGGGTCATCAGCTGCAGGTCGTTGACCGGCTTGGTGAGGAAATCGTCGGCGCCCGCCTCCAGCCCGCGCACGCGGTCGGATATCTGGTCGAGCGCGGTGATCATGATCACCGGGATGTGGCTGGTGGCCGGGTCGTTCTTGAGCCGGCGGCAGACCTCGAAGCCGTCCATCTGCGGCATCATCACGTCGAGCAGCATGACGTCGACCTTGCCGTGCTCGCAGATCTCAAGCGCCTCCGGACCGCTGTTGGCCGTCAGAACCTCGAAATACTCGGCCAGCAGCCGCACTTCGAGCAGCTTCACATTTGCCGGGACGTCGTCGACGACGAGGATACGGGCGGTCATTCCATGCTCCGGTTCGGCCCGCTCATGCGTCGCCGAGATATGACTTGATCGTCTCGATGAAGCGCGGCACCGAGATCGGCTTTGAAATGTAGGCCTCGCAGCCGCCCTGCCGGATGCGCTCCTCGTCACCCTTCATGGCGAAGGCGGTCACCGCGATCACCGGAATGGTGTGCAGGTCGTCGTCTTCCTTCAGCCATTTCGTGACTTCGAGCCCGGAGACCTCCGGCAGCTGGATGTCCATCAGAATCAGGTCGGGCCGGTGCTGGCGCGCCAGATCGAGCGCCTCGAGACCGTTGCGCGTGCGCACGGTCTCGTAGCCGCTCGCCTCGATAAGATCGCGGAAGAGCTTCATGTTGAGCTCGTTGTCCTCGACGATCATCACCTTCTTCGGCATGTGCTCCGACCTCGGCATGATGCCCGCTTCACGTGCAGGCTGCCCACGCGCGATTCTCTGCTCCAGCATAGTCGGAGATCATTGACGAAACGCAAACCTCCGGCAGGCCGAGCCTTCCGCGGCCGCCTTGTGGGCTCGGCCCCGAACGGCTAATCCCGGACAATGTTCGACTTCAGCGACATTGGCCGGCGAGATGATTAAGCAAACGTCAACGCGTGCCGACGGCGAGGCCATGGCCATCACCGCGCTCGGCTTCGTCGCCGCAGATCCGGCGCTGCTGCCGCGTTTCCTCGCCATCACCGGCATCGAGGCGCAGCAGATCAGGCAGGCCGCGCGCGAGCCGGGCTTTCTGGCCGGCGTCCTCGATTTCGTGCTGGCGCACGAACCGACCCTGCTTGCCTTCGCCGAGACCACCGGCAACCGCGCCGACGCGGTCATGGCGGCGCGGCGCGCGCTGCCGGCTGGCGACGATAGCTATGAGCGTTCGACATGAGCGACGATCCAGAAACCGTCCGCCAGATCGCTGAACTGGCGCTGGACGACCGGCCGCTGCTGGTGCTCGACGTGGACGACGTGCTGCTCGAATTCGTGCGCCCGTTCCCGAAGTATCTGGAGACGCGCGGCTTCGGCCTGAAGATGGCGTCGTTCAAGCTCACCGGCAACATCTACGAGATGGCAAGCGGCCGCCTCCCCGAACAGGCGGAGGTGGGCGAACTGCTGGGCAGCTTCTTCGATGTGCAGGCCGACTGGCAGACGCTGACCGAAGGCGCGGCGGACGCCATGGCGGGCTTCGGCAACCGCGTCGAGATCGTGCTTTTGACGGCGATGCCGCACCGGCACCGGGAGATCCGCCGCGCGCACCTCGACCGGCTCGGCCTGACCTACCCGCTGGTCACCACCGAAATGGCAAAAGGCCCGGCCTTGCGCAGCCTGCGCGGCGCCAGCGGCCGCCCGGTCGCCTTCGTCGACGACCTGCCACCCAACCTGGTTTCCGCGCGCCAGTCGGTTCCCGACGCGCACATCTTCCACCTGATGGCAGACAATTCGCTGCGCGCGCTCCTCCCGCCCGCGCCCGAGGACGTGGTGGTGGTCGAGAACTGGGCAGAAGCCGCGGCGAAGATCGCCACCGCGCTGAGGGTGTGAGGGGGGCGCAGGCTCCTGACAAACAGGGCTGGATGAAACCGCCGTCCATCCCCGTCCGCCCTGTTGCCGCGGCGTTTCCGGCGGTATGATCGCGCTGCCCTATGCAAGCGCCGCCAAACGAACCCTCGCACGGCTTCTGCCGCGACTGCCTCGCCCCGCAGGCGACCGTCGCGCGGCGCTGCGGTGCCTGCGGCAGCCCGCGCCTTGTGCGACACGATGAACTCTACGACCTGTCGATCGCTCACATCGACTGCGACGCCTTCTACGCCTCCGTCGAGAAGCGCGACCGGCCCGAGCTGCGAGACAAGCCGGTCATCATCGGCGGCGGAAAACGCGGCGTCGTCTCCACCGCCTGCTACATCGCGCGCATCAAGGGCGTGCGCTCGGCCATGCCGATGTTCAAGGCGCTGGAGGCCTGTCCCGAGACAGTCGTCATCCCGCCGGACATGGAGAAATATGTGCGCGTCGGCCGCCAGGTGCGCGCCATGATGCAGAGCCTGACGCCGCTGGTGGAGCCGCTCTCCATCGACGAGGCGTTCCTCGATCTCTCCGGCACCCAGCGGCTGCACGGCAAACCGCCGGCGATGGTGCTGGGCATGCTGGCGCGCAAGGTCGAGCAGGAGGTCGGCATCACCATTTCCGCCGGACTTTCCTACTGCAAGTTTCTCGCGAAGATCGCGTCCGACATGAACAAGCCGCGCGGCTTCTCCGTGATCGGCAAGGCCGAAGCGCCCGCCTTCCTCGCCGAACAGCCGGTGACGCTGATCTGGGGCGTGGGCAAGGCGTTCGCGGCCACGCTGGAGCGCGACGGCATCCGCATGGTCGGGCAATTGCAGCGCATGGAGCGCAGCGACCTGATGCGGCGCTACGGCAGCATGGGCGACCGGCTCTACCATCTGTCGCGCGGCGAGGACGACCGCGCCGTCCATGCCGAGTCCGAGGCGAAGAGCGTGTCGGCCGAAACGACCTTCGACAGGGACCTGGCGAGCGGCGCAGACCTTGTCCCGGTGCTGCGTGGCCTGTCGGAAAAGGTCTCGGCGCGGCTGAAGAAGTCCGGCATTGCCGGGCGGACCGTGGTGTTGAAGCTGAAGACGTCGGATTTCAGGCT
Source organism: Rhizobiaceae bacterium (assembly GCA_050178915.1). GTDB lineage: Bacteria > Pseudomonadota > Alphaproteobacteria > Rhizobiales > Rhizobiaceae > JBFXAF01. The sequence goes on from JBFXFO010000007.1 coordinate 37,838, forward strand.
GCGCACGCGCAACCGCCAGCTCGCCGATCCGACGCGGCTTGCAGACCGCATCTTCCAGACCGGCGTGTCGCTGCTCGAAAAGGAGCTCGACGGCACCCGCTTCCGCCTTCTCGGCATCGGGGTCAGCGACCTGTCGGACGACGAGCGCGCCGACCCGCCCGACCTTGTCGATGTCGGCTCGCGCAAGCGCGCGCTGGCCGAGGGCGCGATCGACCGCCTGCGCGACAAGTTCGGAAAAGGCGCGGTGGAAACCGGCTACACCTTTGGCCGCACGCGTGCGCCCGCACCGGAGCCGGAGGACGAGTGAACTGGCCCAGTCAATTGCCGCGCCGAGGGGTTGCCGCCCTTGAGCGTGCGGCCACATAGCGGCGCATGGCTCCTGAACAGTCCACGTCCAAGGCCGCCGCCTGGATGGCCGGCTCCATTGCCTGTTTCCTGGTGATGTCGATCGCCGGCCGAGCCACGACGGCCGAACTCGACGTCGTGCAGGTGATGGAGATGCGCTCGATCATCGGCCTGCTGATGATCCTGCCGCTGGTGCAGATGGAAGGCGGTTTCTCGGCGATGCGCACCCAACGTCCGCTGGTGCACCTGTCGCGCAACGTGGCGCACTATGCCGGGCAATTCGCCTGGCTCTACGCGCTGACGCTGATCCCGCTGGCCGAACTGATCTCGATCGAGTTCACGGCGCCGTTCTGGACTGCGCTGCTCGCCATGATCTTTCTCGGCGAACGCATGAATCGCCGCAAGGTCGGCGCGATCGCGCTCGGGCTGGTCGGCGTGCTGATCATCGTCCGGCCCGGCGTGCAGGAAGCCCAGACCGGGCATCTGGTGATGCTCGGCGGGGCGGTGATGTTCGCCATCTCCATCGTGCTGGTGAAGGCGATGACGCGTACCGAGAGCACGGTGCGCATCATCTTCTGGATGCTCGTCATCCAATCGCTGATCGGTCTCGTGCCGATGCTGATCGTCTGGCGGACGCCGTCGGCGGAGCTGTGGCCGTGGATCCTGCTGATCGCCTTCACCGGCACGTTCTCGCACTACTGCCTGACGCGCGCGCTGGCCTGTGCCGACACCATGGTCGTGGTGCCGATGGACTTCCTGCGCGTGCCTCTGTCGGCGCTCATCGGCTTCCTGCTCTACTCGGAGCAGACCGATGCGTGGGTGGCAGGCGGCGCCGCGCTCATCCTGTTCGGCAATCTGCTCAACCTGCAGCGCCGGCAGGCGAAGTCGGAGGTGCCCGAGCGGCCGTAGGCCTAGACCAGCTCCACCTCGACCACGCCGGGCACGGCGCGCATGGCGGACGCGACTTTCGGGTCGATGCGGTAGCGGTCGGGCAGGTCGATCTCGATCTCGCCCTGGCTGGCGTCCTTCAGCACGACGATGCTGACCTGCCCCTCGCCGCGCTGCGTCAGCCGTGCGGCAAGCGACGTCACCGGCGCGGGGTCGCGGAGGAAGATGCGCAGCTGCTTCTGCACCTGGCTGGCGACGTCATCCAGAGGCTGCACGCCCTGAATGCGCAGATTGATGCCTTCGGGCCGGTCCTCGGCCTGCACCGTGATGACGACCGAGGTGCCGGGTTCGAGCATGGAGCGGAACTGCGCCAGCGCCTCGGAGAAGAGCACGGCCTCGTACTGGCCGGTGGTGTCGGAGAACTGCACCACGCCCATCTTGTTGCCGGTGCGTGTCTTGCGCTCCTGACGCGACGAAATGGTGCCGGCAAGGCGGCCGGCGGTGGAGCCGCGCTTCACCGAGGCGGCGAAGTCTGACCAGCTCTGCACGCGCAGCTTTTCCAGCGCATGGCGGTACTCGTCGAGAGGATGCGCGGACAGATAGAAGCCGACCGCCTGGAATTCGCGGTGCAGGCGCTCCGCCGGGAGCCACGCCTCCGCCTTCGGCAGATGCAGTTTCTGCGGCCCGCCGGCCATGGCGCCGAACATATCGACGATGCCGAGCGAGGCATCCTCGCTGGCGCGCGAGGCAAGGCCCATCATCCGCTCGATGCCGGCCATCATGGCGGCACGTTCGTAGCCGAAATCGTCGAGCGCGCCGGCCTGAATCAGGCTTTCGAAAACGCGCTTGCCGACAATGCGCGGATCGACCCGCTCGCAGAAATCCTCGAGGCTGGAAAAGGGCTTTTCGCGCCGGCGCGCCACGATATGCTCGACGGCCGCGTCGCCGACACCCTTGATGGCGGCGAGCGAATAGAAGATGCGGTTCTCGCCGACTTCGAAATCGCGGTACGAGGTGAGCACCGACGGGCGCACCACGTCGATGCCGAGCCGGATCGCGTCGGCGCGGAAGTCCCCCAGCTTGTCGGTGTTCGACATGTCGAGCGTCATCGACGCGGCAAGGAATTCCACCGGATAGTGCGCCTTCATGAAGGCGGTCTGGTAGGAGACGATGGCGTAGGCGGCGGCGTGGCTCTTGTTGAAGCCGTAGTCGGCGAACTTGGCCAGCAGGTCGAAGATGAAGTCGGCGCGCGGCTTCTCGACACCACGCTCAACCGCGCCTGTGACGAAAACTTCCCGCTGCTTTTCCATCTCCACGCGGATCTTCTTGCCCATCGCGCGGCGCAGCAGGTCGGCCTGTCCGAGCGTGTAGCCCGCAAGCTCCTGCGCGATCTGCATCACCTGCTCCTGGTAGACGATGACGCCCTGCGTCTCGGCGACCAGATGGTCGATCTTGGGATGGATCGACGCGACTTCCTCTTCCTTGTGCTTGCGCGCGTTGTAAGTCGGGATGTTTTCCATCGGACCGGGGCGGTAGAGCGCCACCAGCGCGATGATGTCCTCGATGCGGTCGGGCTTCATGCCGATCAGCGCCTTGCGCATGCCGGCCGATTCCACCTGGAACACGCCGACCACCTCGCCACGTGACAGCATGTCGTAGGTCGGCTTGTCGTCGAGCGGGAGGCGGTCGAGATCGATGTCGATGCCGCGACGGCGCACCAGCTTCACCGCACGGTCGAGCACGGTCAGCGTCTTCAGGCCGAGGAAGTCGAACTTCACCAGCCCGGCGTCTTCCACCTTCTTCATGTTGAACTGCGTGACCGGCATGTCGGAGCGCGGGTCGCGGTACATCGGCACCAGTTCGGAGAGCGGCCGGTCGCCAATGACGATGCCGGCGGCGTGCGTCGAGGCGTGGCGGTAGAGCCCTTCCAGCTTCTGCGCGATGTCGAGCAGGGTCTGGACGGTCGGCTCCTTCTCCGCTTCCTCGGCGAAACGCGGTTCGCCTTCGATCGCCTTGGCGAGCGTCACCGGGTTGGCCGGGTTCTGCGGCACCATCTTGCAGAGCCGGTCGACCTGCCCGTAGGGCATCTGCAGGACACGACCGACGTCGCGCAGCACGGCGCGCGCCTGCAGCGTTCCGAAGGTGATGATCTGGGCGACCTGATCGCGTCCGTACTTCTCCTGCACGTAGCGGATCACCTCGTCGCGGCGGTCCTGGCAAAAGTCGATGTCGAAGTCGGGCATCGACACGCGGTCGGGGTTGAGGAAGCGCTCGAACAGGAGCGAGAAGCGCAGGGGATCGACATCGGTGATGGTGAGCGCATAGGCGACCAGCGAGCCGGCACCCGAGCCGCGACCCGGTCCGACCGGGATGTTGTGCGCCTTCGCCCATTTGATGAAGTCGGCCACGATGAGGAAGTAGCCGGGGTACTTCATGCGCTGGATGACGCCGATCTCGTATTCGAGACGCTTTGCGTAATCCTCCTCGGTGTAGCCTTCGGTGATGCCGCGCGAACGCACACGCTCGGCCAGCCCCTCCCTCGCCTGCCGCGCGAGTTCCTCTGCCTCGGCAAGCTCGGCAGCCTCGGCGTCAGGCGCGCCACGCGCAGCAAAGCGCGGCAGGATCGGGCCGCGATTCTTCGGATAGTAGGAGCATCGCCGCGCGATCTCGATCGTCGAGTCCAGCGCCTCCGGGAGATCGGCGAAGAGCGCCGACATCTCTGCCTGCGTCTTCAGGTGATTGTCGGGGGTCAGGCGGCGGCGGTTGTCGTCCGAGATCACCGTGCCTTCGGCGATGGCGATCAGCGCATCGTGCGCGTCGAAATCCTGCTGCGCCGTGAAGAACGCCTCGTTGGTGGCGACCAGCGGCAGGTCGTGGCGGTAGGCGAGTTCGACCGTCGCCGCCTCGACCGACCTGTCATAGCCGGCCAACCGCTCAAGCTCGACATAGAGACGGTCGCCGAACACCTGCTTCAGGCGCAGCAGGCGCGCCTCGGCCAATGCGGACTGTTCGCCGCGCAGCGCGGCACCGATTGGCCCACGCGGTCCGCCGGTCAGGCAGATGATGCCGTCACCATGCGCCGCCAACTGCGCCACGCGCACATGGATCGGCTCGCCCGCAGGCGTGTCGAGATAGGCTGCGCTCACAAGCTTCACCAGATTGGCGTAGCCGTCGGCAGTGGCGGCGATCAGCACCAGCGGCGAGAGGCCGCGCTCGGGCCGTCGCGCGGCAGCGCGCTGGCCGGTGTCCACCGCGTCGTCGAAATCGACGTCGAGCTGGCAGCCAACAAGCGGCTGAACGCCATCCTTCGAGGCCTTCTGCGCGAACTCCAGCGCACCGAACAGATTGTTGGTGTCGGTGACGGCGATGGCCGGCGCCTTGTCCTTCACCGCATGCCCGACAATCTTGCCGAGCGGCAGTGCACCTTCGAGCAGCGAATAGGCCGAATGCACGCGCAGATGGATGAACGGCCGCGCCGGTGTGCTCGCGACCGCCGGGCCATCGCCCAGCGCCTGCATGATCGGGTCGCGCATCAGTCTGTCGTTTGCCATGGTCTTCCGCAGCGGACGGGACTCAGGCGTCCCGGAAGGGCGCATTGTTTTGGACGGGCCGATCCAAGTCCAGTAACAATGCCTCCGGCACGCCGCCTATCCAGAGAATCGGCGTGCCTGGCTCAAGATGGTGGCGGCCAAACCCGGCCGCAAGCGGAGGCTGCGATGGTCGATATCAGTCTGGGCGTTGACGCCCTCGAACGCGTCGTGCGCGACTATCTCGACGGCATGATCTTCGCCGACGCGACGCGGCTGCGGCGCGCCTTCCATCCGCAGGCGCATGTGATCGGCCATTTCGACGGCGGGCTCGAATGGTCGACGCTGGAGGAATTCATAACGGCCTGCGAAAAGGCGGGCTCGGCGCCTGTCAACGAACCGTATTTCTGGCAGATCCTGTCGGCCGATGTGAGCGGCGACATCGCCATGATCAAGCTGACGGACGACTATCTCGGAATCCGCTTCACGGATTTCCTGACGCTGCTGCACGAGCACGGCGAGTGGCGCATCGTCAACAAGACCTTCTACGCTCACATGTAGTCAGAGGAGCAGCCGCTGCACGAGCGCCGGCAGGTCGGCGGGAGTTTCGGCGATGGCCGCCGCGCCAGCCTCTTCGAGTTCGGGGCGGTCGCCAAAACCCCAAAGCACGCCGATGGCCGGCATACCGTTTTTCGCAGCACCGACGACATCATGCAGGCGATCGCCGATCATGATTGTCCGCGCCGGGTCGAGCGCCTCGGTCGCGACGATGTGGCGTAGGAGTTCGGGCTTTTCCGCGCGGCTGCCGTCAAGCTGCGAGCCATGGATGTCGGCGAAGAACGGCCCCAGTCCGAAGTGCGCGACGATGTCGCGCGAATAGGTTTCCAGCTTCGAGGTCGCGACAGCGAGGAAATAGCCCTGCTGCGACAGCGCGGTCACTACCTCGGCGATGCCGGGTATGATGGCGTTCTCGAACTTGCCGATGTCAGCGTAGCGCTCGCGGTACAGGCGAACGCATTCGGCTGCCAGGATTTCATCGCCGAGCAACTGACGGAACGTCGCCAGCAGCGGGGGGCCGATGTAGGCGCGCAGCGTCTCGGCTTCGGGCACGGGGGCGCCGACCTGTTGCAGCGCGTGCTGGATCGAGCGGCTGATGCCAACGAACGGGTCGGTCAGCGTCCCGTCGAGATCGAACAGCACGGCCTTCTGGCCGGGCCGTGCCGGCATCAGGCGAACTCCATGATGATGGCGTCGACGGCGAGGCTGTCGCCCGGGCTAGCCTTGAGCTTGGCGACGGTCAGGTCACGTTCGGCGCGCAGCACGTTTTCCATCTTCATCGCCTCGACAACGGCCAGCGTCTCGCCGGCCTTGACCTCCTGCCCTTCCTTCACGGCGATCGACACGACAAGGCCGGGCATCGGGCAGAGCAGCAGCCTGGATGTGTCGGGCGGCAGCTTCTTCGGCATCAGCCGTTCGAACTCGGCGACACGCTTCAGCATCGGCCGGGCGACAACGCTCATGCCCTGCCATGCGATTCGCACGCCGTTTGCGACCGGGCGAATCTGCGCGGTGACTTCGCGATCACCGACGCGGCCGGTCCAGACCGGATCGCCCGGACGCCAGTCGGAGCTGACGGTGAGCGCCTTGCCGCCATCGACCGAAAGGTCGAGCTCGAGCGGCACGGAGGCAATGCCGTCCACGACCGTCACCGGCAGGTAGGCATCGCCGATGCGCACAGTCCAGTCAGGCTTGAGCGCGCCGGAATGCGGGCCGAGGCGGCCGGCAAAACGGTCGAGCCGGTCGCGGCGCAGCAGTTCGATGGCGGTGGCGACGGCAGCGAGCACGACCGAATCGGCGCGGTCAGGCGAGATCGGGGCAAAGCCGTCCGGATATTCCTCGGCGATGAAGCCGGTGGACAGCCGGCCTTCACGCCAGCGCGGATGGCGCATCAGCGCCGAGAGGAACGGCAGGTTGTGCTCGATGCCATCGACCACGAACGCGTCGAGCGCATCCGACATGGCATCGATCGCGGCGATACGGGTCGGCGCCCAGGTGCAGAGCTTGGCGATCATGGGATCGTAGAACATCGAGATTTCGGAGCCTTCGGTGACCCCGGTGTCGTTGCGCAGGACGACATCGCCGAAGCGGCCTTCCGCCGGCGGCCGATAGCGCGTGAGGCGGCCGATGGACGGCAGGAAGTTGCGGTACGGGTCTTCGGCGTAAAGGCGGCTTTCGATGGCCCAGCCGTTCAGCTTCACGTCCGCCTGGCCGAAGGCGAGCTTTTCGCCAGCGGCCACGCGGATCATCTGTTCGACCAGATCGACACCGGTGATCAGTTCGGTGACCGGGTGCTCGACCTGCAGACGCGTGTTCATCTCGAGGAAGTAGAAATTGCGGTCCTTGTCGACGATGAACTCGACCGTGCCGGCGCTCTGGTAGTCGACCGCTTTCGCCAGCGCGACCGACTGCTCGCCCATGGCGCGGCGCGTCGCCTCGTCGAGGAAGGGCGACGGCGCCTCCTCCACGACCTTCTGGTTGCGGCGCTGGATCGAGCATTCGCGCTCGCCGAGGTAGACGGCGTTTCCATGCGCGTCGGCGAGCACCTGGATTTCGATGTGGCGCGGGTCGACCACGAATTTCTCGATGAAGACGCGGTCGTCGCCGAACGAACTCTTGGCCTCCGAGCGGGCGCGGTCAAAGCCGTCGCGCACCTCGCTCTCGTCCCAGGCAATGCGCATGCCCTTGCCGCCGCCACCGGCCGAGGCCTTGATCATGACGGGGTAGCCGATCTCGCCGGCGATGCGCTGGGCGTGGTCGGCATCCTCGATCACGCCGAGGAAGCCGGGGACGGTCGAGACCTGCGCCGCATTGGCGAACTTCTTCGACTCGATCTTGTCGCCCATCGCACGAATGGCCTTCGGCTTCGGGCCAATGAAGACGATCCCTTCCGCCTCCAGACCGGCGCAAAAGGACGCCCGCTCCGACAGGAAGCCGTAACCGGGATGGACGGCTTGTGCGCCGGTCGCCTTGCACGCCTCGATGATCTTCTCTGTGACAAGATAGGACTGCGCTGCCGCCGCCGGCCCGATGTGCACGGCCTCGTCGGCCATCTCGACATGCACGGCATCGCGGTCGGCGTCGGAATAGACGGCGACCGTCGCAATCCCCATCCTGCGCGCCGTCTTGATGACGCGGCAGGCGATTTCGCCACGGTTGGCGATGAGGATCTTTTCGAACATATGATGCCGTCCCTCGGAGAAGCTGCCTTCTTCTATGGGCTCCATAGCCGGCGCTCAAGCGGTGGATCGCCCTGCCTGTTGCGTGGGCCGACTTCCTTGCAAGGCGGAAAACACGTGGACGGTATCGCCGGCGCAGAGCCTAAATGGCGGAAAACGTGGAGATCGTGCGCATTGCCGGCCCGGGCGACATCGGCTAGTCACCCCTCGCCAAGGCGATCGGCAAGCAACTGGCGCAAACCGGCATTGCGCATGCGCCGACCGAAACCGACCGCGAGACAATCGAATGCCTGGCGAGGATTGAGGCAGCCGGGCGTTCCCTCAAGCTGCACGCCAGGCTGGTGCTGACCGCATCAGGCTGGCTGCCAGCCAAGCCTTCCGACTTGCCACGAACGCTGCGGCAGTTGATCGGACGACCGAAACCTGAAAACGTTAGAGCCTTGCAGGAGGACACATGAAGACCAAAGCTGCCGTTGCCGTCGCCGCCGGAAAGCCGCTGGAGATCATGGAGGTCGACCTCGAAGGCCCGAAGGCCGGCGAGGTGCTGGTGGAAGTGAAGGCGACCGGCATCTGCCACACCGACGAGTTCACGCTGTCGGGCGCCGATCCGGAAGGCATCTTCCCCGCCATCCTCGGGCACGAGGGCGCCGGTGTTGTGGTGGACGTCGGCCCGGGCGTGACCAGCGTGAAGAAGGGCGACCACGTCATCCCGCTCTACACGCCGGAATGCCGCCAGTGCCCGTCCTGCCTGTCGCGCAAGACCAATCTGTGCACCGCCATCCGCGCAACGCAGGGCCAGGGGCTGATGCCGGATGGATCGAGCCGCTTCTCGATCGGCAAGGACAAGATCTTCCACTACATGGGCTGCTCGACCTTTTCGAACTTCACCGTGCTGCCGGAGATCGCGGTGGCAAAGGTCAACCCGGCCGCGCCGTTCGACACGATCTGCTACATCGGCTGCGGCGTCACGACAGGTGTCGGCGCGGTGTTCAACACGGCCAAGGTCGAACAGGGTGCGACGGCCGTGGTCTTCGGCCTCGGCGGCATCGGCCTGAATGTCATTCAGGGCCTGCGCCTCGCCGGTGCCGACATGATCATCGGCGTCGACATCAACAACGACAGGCGCGCCTGGGGCGAGAAGTTCGGCATGACGCATTTCGTCAATCCGACGGAGGTCGACGGCGACATCGTGCCGTACCTCGTGAACCTCACCAAGCGTGGGGCCGACCAGATCGGCGGTGCGGACTACACCTTCGACTGCACCGGCAACACGAAGGTGATGCGGCAGGCGCTGGAAGCCTCGCATCGCGGCTGGGGTCAGTCGATCATCATCGGCGTCGCGGGCGCCGGACAGGAAATCTCGACGCGACCGTTCCAGCTGGTCACCGGACGCACCTGGAAGGGCACCGCTTTCGGCGGCGCGCGCGGCCGTACCGACGTGCCGAAGATCGTCGACTGGTACCTCGACGGCAAGATCCAGATCGACCCTATGATCACTCACAGGCTGAAGCTCGAGGAGATCAACAAGGGCTTCGACCTGATGCACGCCGGCGAGTCGATCCGGAGCGTCGTCGTCTACTAGTTTGTCTAGATTGGTCGCAATTCCGGACGCCAAACCGCTTACGCTTTTGCTGGAATTGATCTTACGGGGAATGGTTC
>JBFXFO010000008.1:0-46872 GCA_050178915.1 Rhizobiaceae bacterium
CCGGCCTGTCGGGCGGCGCGCTGCCGCTCGAGGATGCGGTGCTGCTGGTGATGAGCCGCTTCAGCCGCATCCTCGAAATCGATTACCCGAACCGCTGCGTGGTGGCGCAGCCCGGCGTCACCAATCTGGGCATCAGCCGTGCCGTCGAGGACGACGGCTTCTATTACGCGCCCGACCCGTCGTCGCAGATCGCCTGCTCGATCGGCGGCAACGTGGCCGAAAATTCCGGCGGCGTGCACTGCCTGAAGTACGGGCTGACGGCGAACAATGTGCTCGGCATCGAGATGGTGCTGATGGACGGGCAGGTGGTGCGGCTCGGCGGCAAGCATCTCGATGCGGAAGGCTACGACCTGCTCGGGCTGATGACAGGGTCGGAGGGGCTGCTCGGCGTGGTGACCGAGGTGACCGTGCGCATTCTGAAGAAGCCGGAGACCGCGCGCGCCCTGCTGATCGGCTTCCCGACGAGTGAACAGGGCGGCCAGTGTGTCGCCGACATCATCGGCGCCGGCATCATTCCCGGCGGCATGGAGATGATGGACCTGCCGGCGATCAGGGCCGCCGAGGATTTTCTGAAGATCGGCTACCCTCTGGATGTCGAGGCGCTGCTGATCGTCGAACTCGACGGTCCGGCAGTGGAGGTCGATCACCTGATCGATCTGGTTGAGCAGATTGCGCATCGCAACGGCCAGACCACCTGCCGCATCTCGACGTCAGAAGAAGAGCGGCTGTCATTCTGGGCCGGACGCAAGGCGGCGTTCCCGGCTGTCGGTCGCATCTCGCCGGATTACATGTGCATGGACGGCACCATCCCGCGCAAGGAGCTGCCGCGTGTGCTGGCCGGCATGCGCGACCTGTCCGAAAAATACGGGCTGCGCGTCGCCAACGTCTTCCACGCCGGTGACGGCAATTTGCATCCGCTGATCCTGTTCGACGCCAACAATGCCGGGGAGCTTGAGAAGGCGGAACAGTTCGGCGCGGACATCTTGCGGCTGTGCGTGAAGGTCGGCGGCGTGCTGACCGGCGAGCACGGGGTGGGCGTGGAGAAGCGCGACCTGATGGGCGAGATGTTCAACCAGATCGATCTCGACCAGCAGATGCGGGTGAAGTGCGCGTTCGATCCGAACCACCTGCTCAATCCCGGCAAAGTGTTTCCGCAGCTTCGCCGCTGCGCCGAACTCGGCCGCATGCATGTCTCGGACGGCAAGCTGCCGTTTCCGGATATTCCGAGGTTCTGAGCGTGACGACCTTTGCTCCAACCTCGCCTGCCGAAGTGCTCGAAGCGGTCGCCTGGGCTGCGGCGGAAGAAGAGCCGCTGGAGGTCGTGGGGCAAGGATCGAAGCGGCGCATAGGCGCGCCGGTGCAGGTGGCCCACACGCTCGACCTCTCGGGCCTGAGCGGCATCACGCTCTACGAGCCGGAGGAACTCGTGCTTGCGGCGCGCTCCGGCACCCCACTGGCCGAAATCCAGGCAGCGTTGAAGGCGCGCGGGCAGGAGCTTGCGTTCGAGCCGATCGACTACGGCCCGGTGCTCGGCGAAAAGCCTGGGGGCGGCACGATCGGCGGCACGCTCGCCACCAATCTGTCCGGCCCGCGCCGCATCAAGGCCGGCGCCGCGCGCGACCATATCCTCGGGGTACACGCCGTTTCGGGGCGGGGAGAGGCATTCAAGTCGGGCGGGCGCGTGGTGAAGAACGTCACCGGCTACGATCTTTCGAAAGGGCTCGCCGGCTCATGGGGCACGCTCGCGGTTGCGACCGAGTTGACCTTCAAGGTGCTGCCGGCCGCCGAGACGGAAACGACGCTCGCGCTGCGCGGGCTTGAGGATCACGACGCCGCCGCAGCCATGGCGCTCGGCATGGGATCGAGCGGCGAGGTGTCGGCGGCGGCGCATCTGCCGGAAGGGGTTGCGGGGACAATCGCCGGGCTGGGCGGAAGCGCCGCGACGCTCATGCGCGTCGAAGGTTTCGGGCCGTCAGTCGACTACCGGATAGGAACGCTGAAGACGCTTTTCGCGTCCGTTCCGGAGACTGAACTGCTGCCGGTCGAGCGTTCGCGCGCCGTGTGGAAGGAGATCCGCGACTGCGGCCCGTTCGTCGACGGAACCGAAAGACCGGTCTGGCGTGTCTCGACCGCACCGTCGGAAGGCTGGAAGCTGGCGCTGGCCCTGCGCCGCGAAGCGCCTGCGACGGTCTTCTACGACTGGCAGGGCGGTCTGGTGTGGATCCGGATGGAAGGCGGCGATGCTGAAGCCGAGATCGTGCGCCGGCTCGTCGCGCAGGTCGGCGGACATGCGATGCTCGTGCGCGCAGCGGCGGCCGTGCGCGCAGCGGTTCCGACGTTCCAGCCTCAGGCGGGCCCGCTGGCGGCGCTTGCCGCTCGGCTGAAGGCCGAATTCGATCCGCGCGGCATCCTCAATCCGGGGCGCACGAACATCTGATGCAAACCACCTTCACGCCCGAACAGCTCGCCGATCCGCATGTCGCGGAGTCGGAGAAGATCGTGCGCAAATGCGTGCATTGCGGCTTCTGCACCGCGACCTGTCCGACCTACGTCACGCTTGGCAATGAACTCGACAGCCCGCGCGGCCGCATCTACCTGATCAAGGACATGCTGGAGGCCGGGCGGCCGGCCGATCGCGAGGTCGTCAGGCATGTGGATCGCTGCCTGTCCTGCCTCGCCTGCATGACGACATGCCCGTCGGGCGTGAACTACATGCACCTTGTCGACCACGCCCGCGCGCACATCGAGAAGACCTACCGCCGGCCACTTGCGGATCGGATGCTGCGCGCGACGCTGGCGGCGGTGCTGCCTTATCCCGGACGCTTCCGTGCAGCGCTGAAACTGGCGCGGCTGGGGCGGCCTTTCTCAGGCCTGTTCCGATCTGTCCCGGCGCTGAAGCCTGTCGCCGCCATGCTCGACCTCGCGCCAGCCAGTGTGCCGCCGGTCTCGCCGGTGTCGCGCGCCGGCCAGCACCCTGCGACGGGCGCGAAGCGTGGGCGCGTCGCTCTGCTCACCGGCTGCGCGCAGTCCGTGCTCGATCCGGCCATCAACGAGGCGACGGTCCGCCTGCTCAACCGGATCGGCGTCGAGGTGGTGGTGCCGCCGGGCGAGGGCTGCTGCGGCGCGCTCGTCCATCACATGGGGCGCGAGGAGGCTGCACTTGCGGCTGCACGGCGCAATGTCGACGCCTGGACGAAGCTGATCGATGCGGGCGGCCTCGACGCCATCGTGATCACCGCCTCGGGCTGCGGCACGACGATCAAGGACTACGGTTTCATGCTGCGCCTCGACCCGGCCTATGCGGCGAAGGCGCAGCGTGTGTCGGCGCTGGCGAAGGACATCACCGAGTATCTCGCGACGATCGAACTGCCCGCACCGGTGCCGCAGGCGCGCCCGCGCGTCGCCTACCATTCGGCGTGTTCGATGCAGCACGGCCAGAAGATCACGCGGCAGCCGAAGGAGTTGCTGAAATCAGCCGGCTTCGACGTGGTCGAGCCGCGCGAGGCGCATCTGTGCTGCGGCTCAGCCGGTACCTACAACATCCTGCAGCCGGAGATTTCGACCACGCTGCGCGAGCGCAAGGTGAAGAACCTCGCGGCCACGCAGGCCGACCTCGTTGCCACCGGCAACATCGGCTGCATCACGCAGATCGCCGACCGCGCCGGAATGCCGATCCTGCACACGGTCGAACTGCTCGACTGGGCTTACGGCGGGCCGACGCCCGCCGCGCTTGCCTGAACAACAGCGCAGACGATCTGCTATCCCGGTTCGCGGGCGAGGCGCTTGCGCCACGCCAGCACGTACGGAATGGCGATGATGTACATGATGATGCCGTAGAGGCCCGACGGCAGGCTGAAGTCGGTGATGGCATCGACGCCTGCCACCATGCTGCCGACCTGTATGCCCAGCGTCGCATTGTGGACGCCGCTTTCGATCGAGATGGTGGCCGCCTTCTTGAGGCCAAGCCCGAACAGCAGGGCCAGCGCCAGCCCGATCAGCAGCAGCGAGATGTTCAGCACCACGAGACTCGGCCCGAGCGTTGGCAGGTTCTCGACGAAGCGCGTCCAGTTCGATGCCAGCGCGCCCGCGACCACCACCCCGAACAGCACGGTGGAAAGCGTGTTGAGCGGCTTGTCCAGCCGGTCGCCAAGCTCCTCCCTGAAATGCCGCAGCAGGATGCCGAGAGCCACCGGGATCGCCGTCAGCAGGAAGAGCCGCACCCCGATCGAAGTCACATCGATGTCCGGCGCCTGCGTCCCGAGAAACAGGTCGGCGGCGAATTTCACCATGAACGGCACGACCAGCACCGACAGCAATGTGCTCACCCCGGTGAGCGAGACGGCCAGCGCGACGTCGCCACGCGCCATCTTGGTCAGGAAGTTCGACGTCACGCCGCTCGGGCAGAACGCCAGGATCATCACGCCGAACGCCAGTTCCTGCGGCAGTCCGAAAATGGTCGCGACACAATAGGCGACGACGGGGATGGCAATGATCTGGGCAGCCACGCCGACGGCGAAAGCCTTCGGCTGCGTGAACACGCGCAGGAAGTCGCCGATCTTCAAGCCAAGGCCGAGCGAGAACATGATGACGGCGAGCGTGGCCGGCAAAAAGATACTGATAAACACGTCCATTTTGGTCTTCTTCCCCCTGCCGGCGAATCTGCAGCCTGACATGCGTTAGTGCTAACGCGAAACCCGACGGAATGCAGACAACCGGCGACCTCTCAATCAGCTGGAATGCAACTTATCCTTGTGCCTGGCGGATTTCGCCGGCAGCGTCCGGACAAACGCCTCCGTCAGTTCGACCCATTCACGCAAGGCGCTGGCGCTCTTCACGGAATCGGCGTCCACGACGAGATAGTCGCTCATCGCCTTGCCACGCATGATCATGCGGCTGACGCCGTTGCGCTGCAGCGCGGCCGGAGCCTGGTCTGGGCCGGTGCGTGCCAGCAGACTGCCGTCCCGGCGGGCGCAGATCTGCATGTTGCCGGCGCGCATGAAACACAGCCCGCCGAACATGCGCATTTCGGAAATCGCCGGATCGTCGCCCATGAGGGCGCGCAAGCGGTCGGCCATCGCTTCCGGCATGACGCGGTTCCCGCCTTCAAAACACCGGCCAAGTATGGCAGGGACCGTCCCATGCCGGAAGGACAAATACATCAGGGCCCCGCCATCATTCTCGTCGAGCCGCAACTCGGCGAGAACATCGGCATGGTGGCGCGCGCCATGGCCAATTTCGGCCTGACCGAACTGCGGCTCGTGAACCCGCGCGATGGCTGGCCCAACGAGAAGGCGATCGCCACCGCCAGCAAGGCCGACCACGTGATCAATGCGGTGCAGGTCTTCCACAAGCTCGAGCATGCGATCGGCGATCTGAATTTCGTGTTCGCGACGACGGCCCGCGAGCGCGACGGGTTCAAGCCCGTGCGCTCGCCGGTGGACGCTGCGCGCGCGATCCGCCAGCGCGCGTCCGGCGGCCAGCGCACTGGCATCCTGTTCGGACGCGAGCGGACCGGCCTCGACAACGAGGAGGTGGCGATGGCGGACGAAATCGTCACCTTCCCGGTCAACCCGCAGTTCGCCTCGCTCAACATCGCGCAGGCGGTGCTGCTGATGTCGTATGAGTGGCAGAAGTCGGGGCTGGCGAACGAGGCGGACACCCGCTTCTCGACGCCGGAGATGGAGCCGGCGCCGAAGGAGCACCTCAACTCGTTCTTCCAGCATCTGGAAGACGCGCTGGGTGTGCGCGGCTATTTTCGGCCGCAGGCGAAGAAGCCGAAGATGATCGACAATCTGCGCGCGGTGTTCACGCGGCCGGGATTTTCGGAAGCCGAGATCAAGGTGCTGCGCGGCGTGCTTGCCTCGCTGGACTATTTTTCGCCCGACGAGCCGCGCGGCGCAGGTTATCCGGAGCGCAAGGCGATCGCCGATCGGCGCGGACGCAAGCCCGTGCAGCCGGACGAATAGAACTTTCGCCAGTGGACGCCTTGGAAAGGATTCTTTCCGAGAATAGCCCGGCTTCGGCTGAAGAAGAGGCGACGATGGCAGACCGGCCCATCCTGATGTTCGATTCCGGCGTCGGCGGGCTGACCGTGTTGCGTGAAGCGCGCGTGCTGATGCCCGAGAGACGCTTCATCTATGTGGCCGACGACGCCGCATTTCCCTATGGCGACTGGGAGGAGCCGGCGCTGGACCAGCGCATCGTGTCGCTCTTCGGCGACCTGCTGGAGAAGTACCGGCCGGAGATCGCCGTGATTCCGTGCAACACGGCTTCCACCCTGTCGCTGGCCAACCTGCGCAAGACCTATCCGGGAACGCCTTTTGTCGGCACGGTCCCGGCGATCAAGCCGGCGGCGGAACGCACGCGCTCCGGGCTCGTGTCGGTGCTGGCCACGCCGGGGACGGTGAAGCGGCAGTATACGCGCGACCTCATCTCGCAGTGGGGGCAGAAATGCCATGTGCGGCTGGTCGGCTCGACGCAGCTGGCGCGGCTGGCGGAGATCTATGTGCGCAACGGCTTCGTGGACGAAGAGGCGGTGCGCGCCGAGATCGCGCCGTGCTTCGTCGAGAAGGATGGCAGGCGCACCGACATCGTGGTGCTCGCCTGCACGCACTATCCCTTTCTCGTCAACCGCATGCGCAAGATGGCGCCGTGGCCGGTCGACTGGCTCGATCCAGCCGAAGCGATAGCGCGGCGCACGCTCGACCTGCTCGACGCTCGGGACCCGGCGGAGCCAGGAAAGCCTGCGGGGCAGGCCCCCGACATCGCCGTCTTCACCTCCGGCAAGGCGGATTTCCCGGTGCGCCGGCTGATGCAGGGGTTTGGACTGACCGTCGCCTGAGGAACAAGCGCCGGGCCGGGTCGTTTTCCGACGAGACGCAATCGTCGATGGAGAACGACCATGCCCGCCAAATCCGCAGCCCAGCAGAAAGCCGCCGGCGCCGCTCTTTCAGCCAAGCGAGGCGACACCAGGAAGAGCGCGCTGAAGGGCGCCTCGAAAGAGATGTACGAATCGATGAGCGAGAAGCAGCTCGAGGACTTTGCCGAGACCAGGCGCAAGGGCAAGCCCGAGCACGTCGCGAAGAAGCACTAGCAGGCGCCTAGCGCGGCACCGCGCCGAGCTTGACTTTCCGCATGCGTGCCCATAGACAGCCGCCGATCACCGGGCCGCAACGCCCGGTGGTTTTCATTTGACGTGTCCCGTGGATTTTTCCGCAAAGCGTGCGTGGGAAATCCTGTCGGGTCCTCCAAAAGAGGATCAGAGGAGGGCGCGTTTCCTTCGGGCGGAAGTTCAGCTTCCGGCCGTAACTTGTTGAAAGGAAACCGCGATGAGCAAGCGCGAATCTGCAAAGTACAAACTCGATCGCCGTCTGGGCGAGAACATCTGGGGCCGTCCGAAGTCCCCGGTGAACAAGCGTGAATACGGCCCCGGCCAGCACGGCCAGCGCCGCAAGGGCAAGATGTCGGACTTCGGTCTGCAGCTGCGCGCCAAGCAGAAGCTGAAGGGCCACTACGGCGACATCTCCGAGAAGCAGTTCCGCGGCATCTATGCCGAGGCGAACCGCCGCAAGGGCGACACGCCGGACAATCTGATCGGCCTGCTGGAGTCGCGCCTCGACGCGGTCGTCTATCGCGCCAAGTTCGTGCCGACGATCTTCGCGGCCCGCCAGTTCGTCAACCACGGCCACGTGAACGTCAACGGCCGCCGCACCAACATCGCTTCGTACCGCTGCAAGCCGGGCGACGTGATCGAGGTGCGCGAGAAGTCGAAGCAGCTGGTGATCGTGCTCGAGTCGGTCGGCCTCGCCGAGCGCGACGTGCCGGACTACATCGAAGCCGACCACAACAAGATGACCGCCACCTTCACCCGCATGCCGGGCCTCTCCGAGGTTCCGTTCGCGGTACAGATGGAACCGAACCTGGTCGTCGAGTTCTACTCGCGCTGATCGGTCCAAGAATTCTTCGAGAAAGGCCGCGCACCGCGCGGCCTTTTTCTTTTCGGGCGCCATCGCTATAGCGTGCGCTCAAGAGGCATCCGGCAGAACAGTTCAATGACGCTGCATCAACTGCCAGCGAGCGACATCGAGAGCGGCGGCACGCACCCGATGTTCCGCGACGCGCCCTCGTCGGTGGAGTTCAACAAACTGCGCAAGCGGCTGCTGCGCAACGCACGCCAGGCGCTGGAAGACTTCGCCATGGTCCGGCCGGGCGAACGCTGGCTGGTGGCGCTGTCGGGCGGCAAGGATTCCTATACGCTGCTGGCGCTGCTGCTCGACCTCAAATGGCGCGGGCTGCTGCCGGTCGAGTTGCTCGCCTGCAACCTCGACCAGGGGCAGCCGAACTTCCCGAAGGAGATCCTGCCGCACTACCTGACCGCGCTCGGCGTTCCGCACCGGATCGAATACCGCGACACCTATTCGATCGTGACCGAGAAGGTGCCGCAGGGCGCCACCTACTGCTCGCTCTGCTCGCGCCTGCGCCGTGGCCATCTCTACCGGATCGCGCGCGAGGAAGGCTGCGCGGCGCTGGTGCTGGGCCACCACCGCGACGACATCCTCGAAACATTCCTGATGAACCTGTTCCACGGCGGCCGGCTGTCGGCCATGCCGCCAAAACTGCTCAATGACGACGGCGACGTGATGGTGCTGCGGCCGCTCGCCTATTGCGACGAGGGCGACATCACGCGCTTTTCCGACGGGATGCGGTTTCCGATCATCCCCTGCGATCTGTGCGGCAGTCAGGAGGGGCTGGAACGCAACGCCATGAAGGCGATGCTCGACGACATCGAGCGGCGCATGCCCGGCCGCAAGGACACGATGATCCGGGCGCTCGCAAACATCCGGCCGAGCCAGATGCTCGACCGTTCGCTCTTCGACTTCGCAGGACTGACCCCGAAGACGTCAGGTGCTGAGCGAGTTTGAGGCGCGCAGGCTGCAGCCGGTGATCTTGAACGTGCCGTCATCCTGCAGCTGCAGCGTATAGACGGCCTCATAGTCCTTGCCGTCCGGCCCGAGGATCATGACCTGCTGGATGATCGAGTTCGGGCCGGTCTGCTCGACCTTGCCGAACGAGTAGTTCTGCGGGTTGCGCACCGGCGGGTAGCCGTTCGTCACCATACTCATGAAGATGTCGACGCTTGGGAAGACCTGCTTCACGTTCGGGGCGGCGAAGGAATAGGCGAGCTCACCGTCATTGGCGATGAAGGCCTTCAACTGGCCGTCGATGACCCCCTGCGCTGCCTTGATCTCGGCATCGCCGGCGAAGGCATTGGCAAACGGCGCGAACATGAGAAGGACGACTGCGAGAAGCGTACGGCGCATGGCGTTTAGTCTCCCGTCGATCGAGTGCTATCTTCTCATACGTTGAGGCCGCCGTCGCGGTTTCGTCGGCCGACGAAAATCGCATCAGCAGCGCTGCGTGCTTGAAACGGGGCGGGGCGTCTGCGAGAAGCAGCCCAAGGGCGCAGGACGGAACAGCGGCGATGAAGGCATTTTTCGTTCAGATCAAGTGCGAGCTCGGCCAGTCCTATGCCGTGGCCAACGCGCTGGCCGAAGCCGAGATCGCTTCCGAGATCTACTCGACGGCGGGCAATTTCGACCTGCTGGCGAAGTTCTACGTCGAGGACGACGGCGAGGATGTCGGCCACTTCGTCAACGAGAAGGTGCAGCGCATTCCGGGAATCAAGGACACGTTCACGATCGTGACCTTCCGCGCATTCTAGTGCGTCTGCTTTGCCGGCGGGCAAAGCCCGGCTTCCACCTTGCCTTCAGTGCCGTCCTTTTGAGCAGACCAGGCTATCTGCCCGCTTCTCTTCCCTAACTCGCCGATTGCGCTTGATTTTCCTGCGCCGCGTCAGTGAAGATGCGTGACAGGGGAGTAACCGCGTGGTCGCCTTCGACGAAATGCAGCCGGAACGCACCGGCGTTCGCAAGCAGTATTCCGCTTACGATGAATGGCTCAAGGCGCAGGACCCCGCGCGGCTGGCTGAAAAGATGGGCGATGCGGAGCGCGTGTTCCGCAAGACCGGCATTACCTTCGCCGTGTATGGCGAGGAAGAGGCTGCCGAGCGGCTGATCCCGTTCGATATCGTGCCGCGCATCATATCGGGCGCCGAGTGGCGGCGTCTGACGCAGGGCATCGAGCAGCGCGTGCAGGCGCTGAATGCCTTTCTCGACGACATCTATCACCGCCAGGAAATCCTGCGCGCCGGCCGCGTGCCGAAGGATCTGATCGCCCGCAACGAGGCCTTCCTGCCGGAGATGATCGGCGTCACACCGCCGGCCGGCGTCTACACGCACATCATCGGCGTCGATATCGTGCGCACCGCCGAGAACGAGTTCTACGTGCTGGAGGACAATGCGCGCACGCCGTCCGGCGTCTCCTACATGCTGGAGAACCGCGAGACGATGATGCAGCTCTTCCCGGAGCTGTTCCAGCAGATCAAGGTGCGGCCGGTCGAGAACTATCCGCAGCTGCTGCGGCAGTCGCTGGCGGCGGTGCGGCCCGACGGCCAGCGCGGCAACCCGACCATCGCGGTGCTGACGCCCGGCCTCTACAATTCGGCCTATTTCGAGCACGCCTTCCTCGCCGACCAGATGGGCGTCGAACTGGTGGAGGGGCAGGACCTGCGCGTCGTCGACGGCCATGTCGCGATGCGCACGACGCAGGGCTACAAGAACATCGACGTGCTCTACCGCCGCGTCGATGACGCCTATCTCGATCCGCTGACGTTCAAGCCGGAATCCACGCTCGGCGTGCCCGGCATCATGGACGTCTACCGCGCCGGCAACATCACGCTCGCCAACGCGCCAGGTACCGGCATCGCCGACGACAAGGCGATCTATTCCTACATGCCGGAGATCGTGGAGTTCTATACGGGCCGCAAGGCCATGCTGGAGAACATCCGCACCTGGCGCTGCTCCGAGCCGGACAGCCTGAAATACGTGCTGGAGCACCTGTCGGAGCTGGTCGTGAAGGAAGTCCACGGCTCCGGCGGCTACGGCATGCTGGTTGGCCCCGCTGCTTCAAAGAAGGAACTGGAGGACTTTGCCGCCAAGCTGAAGGCGAAACCGTCGAACTACATCGCGCAGCCGACGCTCTCGCTCTCCACCGTGCCGATCCTGACCGAGAAGGGGCTTGCACCGCGCCACGTGGACCTGCGGCCGTATGTGCTGGTGTCGGATCGCATCCAGATCGTGCCGGGCGGTTTGACGCGCGTGGCGCTGAAGGAGGGCTCGCTGGTGGTGAATTCGTCCCAGGGTGGCGGGACGAAGGATACGTGGGTGCTCGATGATTGAGGCCGAGCCATGCTCCTAGGACGCACCGCCAACGGTCTCTACTGGATGAATCGCTACATCGAGCGGGCGGAGAACATGGCGCGGCTGGTCGATGCCGGCCTGCGCATGGCGCTGACGCGGACGACCAGCTCGACCGAGGAGTGGACGTCGGTCATCGTCTCCTCGGGCAATGAATTCGCCTTCCGCAACAAGCACGACACGTTCAACGCGACAAACGTGACCGACTTCCTGATCCGCGACACGTCGAACGTTTCGAGCGTGATGTCGGCGATCGAGACCGGCCGAAACAACGCCCGCATGGTGCGCACGGCACTGACGCGCGAGACGTGGGAGGCGATCAACGAGGCGTGGATGGCGATGAAGCGCATGCTCACGCCGAAGATCGACGAGCGCGAACTGCCAAAGCTGCTCGACGCCATCAAGCGCGAGACGGCGCTGATCCGCGGCGCCTTCCACGGAACGCAATTGCGCAACGAGATTTTCGATTTCGCGCAGCTTGGCACCTTCCTCGAACGCGCCGACAACACTGCCCGCATCCTCGACGTGAAGTACTACGTGCTGCTGCCGTCGATCTCGTGGGTGGGGTCCTCGCTCGACAATTATCAGTGGGAGTCGATCCTGCGCTCGGTCGCTGCGCACCGCTCCTATCGCTGGGTGTACGAGGCCGACTATCGTCCGACCAACATCGCCGACTATCTGATCCTCAACTCGCGCATGCCGCGCTCGCTCGCCTTCTGCTACCGCAACATCGCGGACGCGCTGCGCCACCGCGCCGACGAGTATGGCGCGCGCCATCCGTGCCACGACACGGCGGAAGCCGCGTTCGATCGGCTGCGCAACGGCACGATCAAGGAAATCTTCGACACCGGCCTGCACGAGTTCCTCGACGCGTTCCTGCGCACGAACAACCGGCTCGGCGACGAAGTGGCGGAGAGCTATCGGTTCTACTGATGCGGCTGAAGATCACCCATCGCACGGAATATCGGTACGCCTCCGCGATCCAGTATGCGTTGCAGCGGGTGCGGCTGCTGCCCGCCAGCGGGACGCTGCAGACGGTCCACAACTGGACGCTGCGCATCGACGGTGCACGCGAGGAACTGCGCTTCTCCGACCATTTCGGCAACGACACGCGCCTGCTCAGCGCGCATGGCGAGCCGCATGTGATCGCGGTGGAGGCAAGCGGCGAGGTCGAGACCTTCGACAAGGCCGGCATGAGCGGCGTGCATCGCGGTTTCGCGCCGCTCTGGCTGTTCCGGCACGAGACGCCGCTCACGCATTCCGATGAAGGCATCAACGCGCTCGCAGCGGATGTCGGCGAAGGAAATGAACTCGACCGGCTGCACAGCCTGATGCGGCTGATCGTCGAGCGCATCGACTACAGGCAGGGCGAGACGGACGTGGCGACGACCGCTGCGCAGGCGCTGGCGCAGGGCTCGGGCGTCTGCCAGGATCACGCGCATGTGTTCATCGCCGCCGCGCGGCAACTCGGCTTCCCAGCGCGTTACGTCAGCGGCTACCTGATGCTGGACGAGAAGGCCGAGCAGGCCGCCAGCCACGCCTGGGCCGAGGCGCATGTCGGCAACCTCGGCTGGGTCGCGTTCGACTGCGCCAATGGAATTTCGCCCGACGAACGCTATGTCAGGCTGGCGATCGGACGCGACTACCGCGAGGCGATGCCGGTGTCGGGGATTTTGTTGGGGCAGGCGCAGGAACAGCTTGCGGTGCGCATTACGGTCGAGCAGTAATTCCGCGCATTTCAACGGAACGCGCGAATCGCGGCTGCCATGACCTATTGCGTTGGCCTCAGGACCGATAGCGGTCTCGTGTTCATGTCGGACACGCGCACGAACGCCGGCATCGATTCCATCTCCACCTTCCGCAAGATGCACGTCTGGGAAGAGCCGGGCGAGCGCGTCATCGTGCTGATGTCGGCCGGCAATCTGGCGACGACCCAGTCCGTCGTGAGCGTGCTGGACGAGCGTACCAAGGCGGTGTCGGACCGCGTGCATACGCTGCTCGAAACGCCGTCCATGTACCAGACGGCACGGCTGGTCGGAAACGTGGTCAAGGAAGTGATCGCGCAGTCGGCGCAAGAGGGCCAGAAGGCCGAGTCCTACTTCAACGCATCGTTCATCCTCGGCGGGCAGATCCGTGGCAGCGAGCCGCGCCTGTTCCAGATCTATCCCGAAGGCAATTTCATCGAGTCGACCGACGACACGCCGTTCTTCCAGATCGGCGAGACGAAGTACGGCAAGCCGATCATCGTGCGCGCCTACGACCGCCGCATGAGCTTTGCCGAGACCGTGAAGCTGCTGCTGGTGTCGTTCGACTCGACGCTCAAATCCAATCTGTCGGTCGGCCTGCCGCTGGACATGCTCTTTTATCCGCGCGACACGTTCCGGGTCGGCCTCAAGAAGCGCATCGGGCAGGACGACCCGTACTACCGGACGGTCTCCGACGGCTGGTCCAACGCGCTGAAAGAAGCTTTCCGGAGCCTTCCCGATTTCCCGGAAGAGCCCTGAACGAGCCTGGCCAGCCGCCTGCTCGGGCGAAGAGGCGAGACACATGCAGGCCAATGAATTCCGTGTCTGGAGCGTGCGCGCCGCCGAGTGGGGCGCGGACTATCGCGAGAACTTGCGCGACCTGCCGGTGCGCGCCAAGACGAAGCCCGGCGAGATAGCCGCGCAGATCGCCGCAGCGCCGCCCGAACGGGCCGAGCCGATGGAGGCGATCTTCGCCGACTTCGAGCGCATCATCGTGCCGGGCATGACGCACTGGCAGCACCCGCGCTTCTTCGCCTATTTCCCGGCCAACGCGGCGACGGTATCCGTTGTCGCCGAGCAACTGGTCACGGCGATGGCGGCGCAGTGCATGCTCTGGCAGACCTCGCCGGCGGCGACCGAACTCGAGACCAGGATGATCGACTGGCTGGGCCAGGCGCTGGGTCTTCCCGACAGCTTCTCCGGCGTGCTGCAGGATTCCGCTTCGTCGGCGACGCTGGCCGCACTCCTCACCATGCGCGAACGCGCGCTCGGCTGGCAGGGCAATCGCAGCGGGCTTTCCGGCCAGCCGACGCTGCGCGTCTATGCTTCGCATCAGGTGCACACCTCGGTCGACCGCGCCATCTGGGTCGCCGGCATCGGCGCCGACAACCTCGTGCGCATCCCGACGACGGGCAGGCTGCGCGGCATGGACCCGGCGGCGCTTGCAGCCGCGATCGAGGCGGACCTTGCGGCGGGCTTCCGGCCGGCCGGCATTGTCGCCTGCGTCGGCGGCACCAGCATCGGCGGCACCGACGACATTGCGGCCGTCATTCAGGTGGCACGCGGGCACGGCCTGTTCGTGCACGTCGATGCGGCGTGGGCCGGCAGCGCCATGATCTGCGAGGAATACCGCCACTACTGGCGCGGCATCGAGGACGCCGACTCCATCGTCTTCAATCCGCACAAATGGCTGGGCGCGCAGTTCGACTGTTCCGCGCATTTCGTGCGCGATCCGCAAAGCCTGGTGAAGACGCTGGCGATCCAGCCGGAATACCTCAAGACCTATGGTCGCGACGGGGTCATCAACTATTCCGAATGGTCGATAGCGCTTGGTCGCCGTTTTCGCGCGCTCAAGCTCTGGTTCCTGCTGCGCGCGCACGGGCTGGAAGGCCTGCGAGACATCATCCGCAACCATGTGCGCTGGAGCGAGGCGATGGCCGAAAGGCTGCGCGGCGAGGCGGGTTTCGAGATCGCCAGCGAGCCGATGCTGTCGCTCTTTTCGTTCCGGCATCTGCCAAAGGGCGGCGACATCGACGCGCACAACCGGGCGCTGGTGAACGCCATCAACGATGACGGCCGCATCTACCTGACACAGACGCTGGTGGACGGGCGCGTCGCCATCCGCTTCCAGGTCGGCCAGTTCCACGCGACGGAGGCCGACGTCGCGGCGGCGTTCGACGTGATCACGGAGATCGCCGCCTCGCTTTCGGGCTGATGCACGCTCGAAACGGCTGCGGCGGGGATTGCCCTTCGCGGCGTTAAGCTTTTCGGTTTGCGGCGCTTGTGTCGCTTTCGTTTCGGGATATTCTCCAGAAAAACGAAAGCCGAAGCCTCATGTTTCTGTCCCAGCGCCATTCCGAGATCATCCAGCTCGCCAAAGACAACGGGCGCGTGCTGGTCGAGGAGCTCGCGACGCATTTCAACGTGACGCCGCAGACGATCCGCAAGGATCTGAACGACCTCTGCGACCAGCGGCTGCTGACCCGCATTCATGGCGGTGCGCTGTTCCCGTCAGGCATCGAGAACATGGAATATGAGGCGCGGCGCAAGATCGCTGCCGACGAGAAGCAGGGGATCGGCCGCGCCGCCGCGCGGCTGATCCCCGACAGCGCCTCGCTGTTCATCAACATCGGCACGACGACCGAGGCCGTCAGCGAAGCGCTGCTCGACCATACCGGCCTGATGGTGATCACAAATAATATCAATGTTGCCAACAGGATGCGCGTATATCCTGAGATAGAGGTTGTGATTGCTGGCGGTGTCGTGCGCGGGTCGGATGGCGGCATCGTCGGCGAGGCTGCGGTCGATTTCATCAAGCAATTCAAGGTTGACTATGCCGTCATCGGGGCCTCCGCGATCGACCATGACGGGGCGCTGCTCGATTTCGACTTCCGCGAGGTCAAGGTGGCGCAGGCCATCATCGCCAATGCGCGGCATGTGATCCTTGTGTCGGACCGCACCAAGTTCGAGCGAACCGCTCCGGTGCGCATCGGCCATCTCAGCCAGGTCAACACCTTCATCACCGACAGCTGCGACATTCCGGCGGTTCGCCGCATCTGCCAGGAGGCGGAGGTCCAGCTGATCGAGACGAGCCGGTAGGCAGAATTCATATTTCGTTTGACATTCGTTTTTCCTTCACAATAATTCCGAACTGTTTTCGCGCACAAGCAGAATTGCTGCACTGCGAAAGCGGCGGAGGAAGCGTTGGGAGAGGGTCCGATCCATGACATCTTCGTCATCGGGGGCGGCATCAACGGATGCGGCATCGCGCGTGACGCCGCGGGCCGTGGCTTCTCTGTTTTCCTCGCCGAGATGAAGGATTTCGCCAGCGGCACCTCGTCGACCTCGACCAAGCTGGTGCATGGCGGCCTGCGCTACCTCGAACACTACGAATTCCGGCTCGTGCGCGAGGCGCTGATGGAGCGCGAGGTGCTGTGGCGCAACGCGCCGCACATCATCTGGCCGCTCCGCTTCGTGCTGCCGCACGCCAAAGGCATCCGCCCGGCCTGGCTGATCCGGCTCGGGCTGTTCCTCTACGACTACATCGGCGGCCGGAAGATGCTGCCGCCGACAAAGACGCTCGACATGCGCGTCGATCCCGCCGGCAAGCCGCTGAAGCCGCTGTTCCGTCGCGCCTTCGAGTATTCGGACTGCTGGGTGAACGACGCGCGCCTCGTGGTGCTGAATGCGCGCGACGCGGCCGACCGGGGCGCGACCATCCGCACCCGCGCGCGCGTCGCCAGCGCGCGGCGCGACGGCGAATTCTGGAGCGTCGGCGTTGAAGATCTGCGCAGCGGCCGCGTCGAAGAGGTGAAGGCGCGCCTGCTGGTCAACGCCGCCGGGCCATGGGTCGATCATGTGCTGGCCGGCGCGGTCGGCCAGAACGACGTGCACAATGTCCGCCTCGTGCAGGGCAGCCATATCGTCGTGCCGAAGAAGTTCGAGGACCCGCGCGCCTATTTCTTCCAGAACCGTGACGGCCGCATCATCTTCGCCATTCCCTGCGAGAACGAGTTCACGCTGATCGGCACGACGGACCGCGATTACCGCGGCGAACCGCGCGATGCCGCGATCAGCGAAGAGGAGATCAAATATCTCTGCGACGCGGCGAGCGAGTATTTCTCGACGCCCGTGAAACGCGAAGATATCGTCTGGACATATTCCGGCGTTCGTCCACTCTACGACGATGGCGCATCGAAGGCGCAGGAGGCGACGCGCGACTACGTGCTGAAGGCCGAGCAGCCGGATGGGCAGGCTCCGCTGATCAACATTTTCGGCGGCAAGATCACGACTTACCGCCGCCTGTCCGAGGCGATGCTAGACAAGATCGAGGGCTTCCTCGGCCGTCGCGGCAAGGCCTGGACGAAGGACGCGCCACTGCCGGGCGGCGATTTCGCCGCCACCGGCTACGATCGGGAGGTGGAGGCATTGAAGGCGTCCTATCCGTTCCTCGGGCCCGCCCATGCAGGCCGCCTCGTGCGGCTCTACGGCACGCGTGCACGCACGCTGCTCGGCGCCGCCCGCTCGATGCCCGATCTGGGCCGCTCTTTCGGGGCGGATCTGTACGAAGCAGAGGTGCGCTACCTGATGCAGCATGAATGGGCCGTGACGGCCGAGGACGTGCTGTGGCGGCGCACCAAGCGCGGGTTGAGGCTGAAGCCGGAGGAGGCGGCGGCCCTGGACGACTTCATGCGCAGCGCAGGCGAAGGATCACAGCCAGCGGCGGCATAGCGGGAGCCTGGGAGGAGGCACAATGCTCGGACTGAGGAACGTGACGAAGACGGTGAATGGCGCGGATCATATCCGCGACGTCTCGCTGTCGCTTCGCCACGGCTCGCTCAACGTGCTGCTCGGCCCGACGCTGTCGGGCAAGACCAGCCTCATGCGGCTCATGGCCGGGCTGGACGCCCCGAGCGCCGGCTCGATCTGGTTCGACGGTGCCGATGTGACGGGCGTGCCGGTGCAGCGCCGCAAGGTGGCGATGGTCTACCAGCAGTTCATCAACTACCCGACGATGACCGTCTACGAGAACATCGCGTCGCCATTGCGCGTGGCCGGGACTCCTGCGGCACGCATACGCGAGGAGGTCGAGCGCGCGGCAGGCCTGCTCAAGCTGACGCCCTATCTGCAGCGCACTCCGCTGCAGCTTTCCGGCGGCCAGCAGCAGCGCACCGCGCTCGCCCGCGCCATCGTCAAGAACGCCAGCCTCGTGCTGCTCGACGAACCGCTCGCCAACCTCGACTACAAGCTGCGCGAGGAACTGCGCGCCGAACTGCCGAAAATCTTCGCCGAGGCAGGCACGATCTTCGTCTACGCGACCACCGAGCCACACGAGGCGCTGCTGCTCGGCGGCAACACGGCGACGCTGTCGGAAGGGCGCGTCACGCAGTTCGGGCCGACGATCGACGTCTTCCGCCGGCCGCGCGACCTGGTCACCGCGAAGACCTTCGCCGATCCGCCGCTGAACACGGTCGTGCTCAGCAAGCGCGGCGGCAGTTTCCAGCTTGATGGTGGGGTGAACCTCCCGGTCCCCGCGGGTTACGCGGGTATTGCCGATCAGGACTACACGATCGGCTTTCAGCCCCACCATCTTTCTTTGTCGCCGCGCGGGTCCGGGGCCGTGCCCGTGCGGGCGCGCGTCTCGATCACCGAGATCACCGGCTCGGAGAGTTTCGTGCATCTCGACTTCGCGGGCTCGCGCTGGGTGATGCTGGCGCCGGGCGTGAAGTCGTTCGAACCGGACGAGACGGTCGAGGTGTTCATCGACCCTCGCCACATCATGGTGTTCGACGGCGAGGGCAGGGCGGTCGCCCTGCCGGCAGAGGCGGCGTGAGGGGCTGATGGCGCGCATTGAACTCGACCACATCCGCCATGCCTATGTCGACCGGCCGACCTCGCCGTCCGACTATGTGCTGAAGGAAGTGCACCATACCTTCGAGAATGGCGGGGCCTATGCCCTGCTCGGGCCGTCGGGCTGTGGCAAGACCACGCTGCTGAACATCATCTCCGGGCTGATCCACCCGAGCGAAGGCAGGCTGCTGTTCAACGGCGACGACGTCACCGACCTCTCGACGGTACAGCGCAACATCGCGCAGGTGTTCCAGTTCCCTGTCGTCTACGACACGATGACGGTGGCCGAGAACCTCGCCTTCCCGCTGCGCAACCGCGGCGTGCCTGCTGCCGAGATATCGCGCCGCGTGGCCGAGATCATCGACATGATCGGCCTCTCCGACATGGCCGACAAGCGGGCCCGGCGGCTGACGGCGGACGCCAAGCAGAAGATCGCGCTCGGCCGCGGTCTGGTGCGGTCGGACGTCAACGCCATCCTCTTCGACGAGCCGCTGACCGTCATCGACCCGCACATGAAGTGGGTGCTGCGCTCGCAGCTGAAGCAGCTGCACCGCCGCTTCGGCTTCACCATGGTCTACGTCACGCACGACCAGACCGAGGCGCTCACCTTCGCCGACACGGTCGTGGTCATGTATGAGGGCGAGATCGTGCAGATCGGCACGCCGGCCGAACTGTTCGAGCGGCCGAAGCACACCTTCGTCGGCTACTTCATCGGCTCGCCCGGCATGAACGTGCTGGAAGCGAAGCTCGAAGGCGCCACGGCGATCGTCGGCGACATGCGCGTGGCGCTGCCGAGCCCCGCAGCGGTCGATGGGAGCGCCAAGGTCGAGCTCGGCGTACGGCCCGAATATGTGCGCTTGGGGCGCAGCGGCACGCCGGTGGAGATCACCAAGGTCGAGGACATCGGCCGCCAGAAGATCGTGCGTGCAAAGCTTGCCGGACGCGAGATCGCGGCCGTGCTCGAGGAAGACGGAGAGATCCCGGCCGATCCGCACATCGAGTTCGATCCGAAGGGCATAAACCTCTACGCCAACTCCTGGCGTGTGGAAGGAGGGCCGCGCGCATGAACAAGACCTGGAACAACAGGGCCTGGTTCATGGTGCTGCCGGTGCTGCTGCTGGTGGCGTTTTCGGCGATCATCCCGCTGATGACGGTGGTGAACTATTCGGTGCAGGACACGTTCGGGAACAACGTGTTCTTCTGGGCGGGCACGGAGTGGTTCGAGGAAATGCTCGCCTCTTCGCGCTTCTGGGATGCGCTGCTGCGCAATCTGATCTTCTCCGGCATCGTGCTCGGCATCCAAATCCCGCTCGGCATCATCATCGCGCTCAACATGCCGCGCAGCGGCTGGGGCGTGCCGGTCTGTCTCGTACTGATGGCGCTGCCGCTGCTCATTCCATGGAACGTGGTCGGCACCATCTGGCAGGTGTTCGGCCGCATCGACATCGGCCTGCTCGGCCACACGCTCGAAGCCATCGGCATCGACTACAACTACGTCAACGATCCGCTCGACGCGTGGATCACCGTCATCGTCATGGACGTCTGGCACTGGACCAGCCTGGTCGTGCTGCTCTGCTATGCCGGTCTCGTCTCGATCCCGGATGCCTATTATCAGGCCGCCAAGATCGACGGCGCCTCGCGCTGGGCGGTGTTCCGCTACATCCAGTTGCCGAAGCTCGATCGCGTGCTGCTGATCGCGGTGCTGCTGCGCTTCATGGACAGCTTCATGATCTACACCGAGCCCTTCGTCGTCACCGGCGGCGGTCCCGGCAACTCGACCACCTTCCTGTCCATCGACCTCGTGAAGATGGCGGTCGGCCAGTTCGACCTCGGGCCGGCCGCGGCGATGTCGATCATCTACTTCCTGATCATCATGCTGCTGTCGTGGGTGTTCTATACGGTGATGACCAACTACGGCGCGGAGCGCGAACGATGAGCGCGACAGACCGCACCGACGCAAGCATGGGCGACACCGCGGCGATGGCGGCCGATGCCTCGGGTGCCGGCACGGGAGCGTTGGCGCGGCGCATGCGCCGGCGCGGCAACCAGTCGAAATTCTGGTGGCTGGTGCCGACGCTCTACATCGTCTTCCTGCTGCTGCCGATCTACTGGCTCGCCAATATGAGCTTCAAGACCAACCAGGAAATCCTCGGCGGGTTCTCGCTCTGGCCGGCATCGCCGACGCTCGCCAACTACGCCGTCATCTTCAGCGACCCGTCCTGGTACAACGGCTACATCAACTCGATCATCTACGTGGTGATGAACACGGTGATCTCGGTCCTTGTCGCGCTGCCGGCGGCCTACGCGTTCTCGCGCTACCGCTTCCTCGGCGACAAGCACCTGTTCTTCTGGCTGCTCACCAACCGCATGGCGCCACCGGCTGTGTTCGTGCTGCCGTTCTTCCAGCTCTATTCGGCCTTCAACCTGATCGACACGCACATCGCGGTGGCCATCGCGCACTGCCTCTTCAACGTGCCGCTGGCAGTGTGGATCCTGGAAGGCTTCATGTCGGGCGTGCCGAAGGAGATCGACGAGACCGCCTATATCGACGGCTATTCGTTCCCGCGCTTCTTCGGGAAGATCTTCATGCCGCTGATCGCGAGCGGCATCGGCGTCACCGCCTTCTTCTGCTTCATGTTCTCGTGGGTCGAACTGCTGATTGCGCGCACGCTGACCACGACCGACGCCAAGCCGATCGCGGCGACCATGACGCGCACCGTCTCGGCCTCGGGCCTCGACTGGGGCGTGCTGGCGGCGGCCGGCGTGCTCACCATCATTCCGGGCGCGCTCGTGATCTGGTTCGTGCGCAACTACATCGCCAAGGGCTTTGCCCTGGGGAGGGTGTGATGGCAGCTGTGATCGCAAAACGCCGCTGGCAGGTCCCGCTGATCGTCGTTGTCGCCATCTATCTGGTGGCGGTGGCCGCGCTGATCCTCATCCTGCCGCACAAGGACGGGGCGATCGACTGGACCGCACCGCTGGCCAAGGGCGGCTGGATGGCGTGGACGTTCCCGACCGCGCTGTTCTTCCTGACCATCGTGCTGCTGCTCAGCCTGATGGCAGTCTGGGAATATGCCGCGCCGGGCGGCAGCCCGCGCGTCGGCATTCTTCGTTTCGAGACGACCCGCGGGGACCGTCTCTTCCTGTCGCTGCTCGGCAGCGCCTTCATCCATCTCGCTTGGTTGGGTCTTGTCGGGCCCAGCCTGTGGTGGGCTCTCGCCTTGTCGGCGGTCTACGCGATTGGCGTGTTCCGCTTTGTCTAGGCGAGGAACTGTTGGGGCCGCCGCGTGCCGGCGACGGCCCCAATCGCACGTGAAACCTGAATTGGGAGGAATCCAATGCGACGGCAGATATTAGCATCAACGAGCGTCCTTGCACTCATCCTTGGCGCGGGCAGCGCCTTCGCCGGAATGGACGAGGCGAAAACCTTCCTCGACACGGAAGTGAAAGACCTGTCGGCGCTCGATCGCGCGGCGCAGGAAGCCGAAATGCAGTGGTTCATCGATGCCGCGAAGCCTTTCGCCGGCATGGACATCAAGGTGGTGTCCGAGACGATCACCACGCATGAATACGAGTCGAAGGTGCTGGCGCCGGCCTTCACGGCCATCACCGGCATCAAGATCACGCACGACCTGATCGGCGAAGGCGACGTCGTCGAGAAGCTGCAGACGCAGATGCAGTCGGGCGAGAACGTCTACGACGCCTACATCAACGACTCCGACCTGATCGGCACGCACTGGCGCTACCAGCAGGCACGCAGCCTGACCGACTGGATGGCGAACGAGGGCAAGGACGTCACCAACCCCAACATCGACATCGACGACTTCATCGGCAAGTCGTTCACCACCGCGCCGGACGGCAAGCTCTACCAGCTGCCCGACCAGCAGTTCGCGAACCTCTACTTCTTCCGCTACGACTGGTTCAACGACGAGAAGAACAAGGCCGACTTCAAGGCGAAGTACGGCTACGACCTCGGCGTGCCGGTCAACTGGTCGGCCTATGAGGACATCGCGGAGTTCTTCACCGGCCGCGAGATCGACGGCAAGAAGGTCTACGGCCACATGGACTACGGCAAGAAGGACCCGTCGCTCGGCTGGCGCTTCACCGACGCCTGGCTGTCGATGGCCGGCAACGGCGACAAGGGCATCCCGAACGGCCTGCCGGTCGACGAATGGGGCATCAAGGTCAACGAGAAGTCGCAGCCGGTCGGCTCGTGCGTCGCACGTGGCGGCGACACCAACGGCCCGGCGGCGGTCTACTCCATCGAGAAGTATCTCGAGTGGATGAAGAAGTACGCTCCGGCCGCCGCACAGGGCATGACCTTCGGCGAATCCGGCCCGGTCCCGTCGCAGGGCGAGATCGCGCAGCAGATGTTCACCTACACCGCTTTCACGGCTGACTTCGTCAAGCCAGGCCTGCCGGTGGTGAACGAGGACGGCACGCCGAAGTGGCGTTTCGCTCCGTCGCCGCATGGCGTGTACTGGAAGGAAGGCATGAAGCTCGGCTACCAGGACGCCGGTTCCTGGACGCTGCTCAAGTCGACCCCGGACGACCGCGCCAAGGCCGCATGGCTCTACGCGCAGTTCGTGACCTCGAAGACGGTGGACGTGAAGAAGAGCCATGTCGGCCTCACCTTCATCCGCCAGTCTACGCTCGATCACCAGAGCTTCACCGACCGCGCTCCCAAGCTCGGCGGCCTGATCGAGTTCTACCGTTCGCCGGCGCGCCTGCAGTGGTCGCCGACGGGCACCAACGTGCCGGACTATCCGAAGCTGGCGCAGCTCTGGTGGCAGGCGATCGGCGATGCTTCGTCGGGCGCCAAGACCGCGCAGGAAGCGATGGACTCGCTCTGCGCCGAGCAGGAGAAGGTGCTGGAGCGCCTTGAGCGTTCGGGCGTGCAGGGCGACATCGGCCCGAAGCTGGCCGAAGAGCATGATCTCGCTTTCTGGAACGCCGACGCCGTGGCGAAGGGCAACCTCGCTCCGCAGCTGAAGGTCGAGAACGAGAAGGAAAAGCCGTTGACCGTGAACTACGACGAACTGGTGAAGAGCTGGCAGAAGTAGTCTGGAGCGGCTCGCGGGAAACCGCGGCACAACAGGCGGGAGGCGGCGCAAGCCGCCTCCCTCTTCGTATCAGGGGAGGAGCCATCCATGAGCGGATTTGTTCTGGCGATCGACCAGGGAACCACGTCGAGCCGCGCCATCGTCTTTGACGGCGGCATGAAGGTGGCCGGCGTCGGCCAGAAGGAATTCGCGCAGCACTATCCGGCCTCCGGCTGGGTCGAGCACGACCCGGAAGAGATCTGGCAAAGCGTGCTGACGACCTGCAGGCAGGCGCTGCAGGCAGCCGGGAGGGATGCGTCCGACATCGCCGCGATCGGCATCACCAACCAGCGCGAGACCGTCGTGTTGTGGGACAAGGCGACCGGCAAGCCGGTCCACAACGCCATCGTCTGGCAGGACCGGCGCACCGCGCCGCTCTGCCAGAAGCTGAAGAAGCAGGGGCTGGAAAAGCTCTTCTCTCGCAAGACCGGCCTGCTGCTCGATCCGTACTTTTCCGGCACCAAGATCGCCTGGCTGCTGGACAATGTGAAAGGCGCCCGCCGCCGCGCCGAAAAGGGCGAGCTTCTGGTCGGAACGATCGACACTTTCCTGATCTGGCGGCTGACCGGCGGACGCGTGCACGCGACCGACGCCACCAATGCGTCGCGAACGCTGCTCTACAACATCGCCACCAACGAGTGGGACGACGAGCTGCTGAAGATCCTGCGTGTGCCGCGCGCACTGCTGCCGCAGGTGAAGGATTGTGCCGCCGACTACGGCATGACGGAGAAGTCCCTGCTCGGCGCGGAAGTCGCGATCCGCGGCGTGGCCGGCGACCAGCAGGCGGCGACGATCGGTCAGGCCTGCTTCCAACCGGGCATGATGAAATCGACCTACGGCACGGGCTGCTTCGCCATCCTGAACACCGGCTCCGACCTTGTCCGCTCGAAGAACCGCCTGCTCACCACCATCGCCTACCGGCTGAAGGGCAAGACAACCTACGCGCTCGAAGGCTCGATCTTCATCGCCGGTGCTGCCGTTCAATGGCTGCGCGACGGCGCGAAGATGATCTCGAAGGCAGCCGACAGCGGCGCTTTGGCGGAGCAGGCCGATCCGATGCAGGACGTCTATCTCGTCCCGGCTTTCGTCGGGCTTGGAGCTCCGCACTGGGACGCCGACGCGCGCGGCGCGGTGTTCGGGCTGACGCGCAATTCGGGTCCGGCGGAGTTCGCCCGCGCCGCGCTCGAATCCGTCGCCTACCAGACGCGCGACCTGCTCGACGCCATGAAGAAGGACTGGAAGGGCGGTGCGGCCCGAACCGTGCTGCGCGTCGATGGCGGCATGGTGGCGTCCGACTGGACGATGCAGCGGCTGGCCGACATGCTCGACGCGCCGGTGGATCGGCCGACGATCCTGGAGACCACGGCGCTCGGCGCCGCATGGCTTGCCGGCTCCTATGTCGGGGTGTGGCCGAACGCGAAGGCCTTCGCCAAGAGCTGGGCGCTCGACCAACGCTTCAAGCCCGCGATGGCGGAGGCGGAGAGGGTGCGCAAGCTCAAGGGCTGGCGCGACGCGGTACGGCGGACAATCTCACACAACTGAGTGCAAAACCAGCGGTCTGGCAACAAGTCAAGACGACGCGACTTGCAGATGCGGAGGCTGCCAGATTAGATTCCTCGCGTTAGGGAAGGGGACAAAGATCATGACTGCACTTTCGCGGCTTCTCGTCATCCTGGGTTTCATCGTCATCATCGCCGCGATCGGCTGGTGGTACGTGTTCTACAATGCCTTGATCGAGCAGGCGGGACTGGCCGGCCTGCCGGGTGTCAGTGTCACCGACCTGTCGTTCTGCATCTACACGATGGGACCGGAATGCAGCGCTGGCCCGTTTGGCCACCTCATGGAAGGCGGGGTTCCGCCGTACAAGGCCATCGCATTCTGGGCCGGCGTGGCGGCAATCGTGATCGGCGTCGTCATGAAGGTGATGGCCTCCCAGCCGGCACGGCGCGCCTGACGTCCGGGGGCAGGCCTCAGCCGCCCTCCGTCGGCTGTCATGGCTCGAACAGACGGGCGCCCTCGTCGACGTTCGGTCGCGATATGCTTGCTTTCGCAACGCAACATCGCTATAGGCGCGCTCATTCCACACACGGACTTGGTTTCCGGCAGGGAGAAATCCTGCGGCGACCGCCGGTGGCGCAAGGGACAGAATCCCGCGCGTCGATGTCCGTGGAGGCCAACCGGAAAGGAAAGTAAAGCATGGCTCTGCCAGAGTTCTCCATGCGTCAGCTGCTCGAAGCTGGCGTTCACTTCGGCCACCAGACCCACCGCTGGAACCCGAAGATGGCCCCGTACATCTACGGCGCCCGCAACAACATCCACGTCATCGACCTGTCGCAGACGGTTCCGCTGCTGCACCAGGCGCTGAAGCAGGTTTCCGATACCGTCGCCGCCGGCGGCCGCGTGCTGTTTGTCGGCACCAAGCGCCAGGCTTCCGACATCATCGCCGACGCTGCCGGCCGCTCGGCCCAGTATTTCGTCAACTCGCGCTGGCTGGGCGGCATGCTCACCAACTGGAAGACGATCTCCAACTCGATCTCGCGCCTGCGCAAGCTCGACGAGACGCTGGCCGGCGAGGCCCAGGGCCTCACCAAGAAGGAGCGCCTGAACCTCGACCGTGAGCGTGAGAAGCTGAACCGCGCGCTCGGCGGCATCAAGGACATGGGCTCGGTTCCGGACCTGATGTTCGTGGTCGACACCAACAAGGAGGCGATCGCCATCCAGGAAGCCAAGCGTCTTGGCATCCCGGTCGTTGCGATCATCGACTCCAACTGCGATCCGGATCTGATCGACTTCCCGATCCCCGGCAATGACGACGCGCAGCGCGCCATCTCGCTCTACTGCGATCTCATCGCCAAGGCCGCCATCGACGGCATTGCACGCCAGCAGGGCGCGCTCGGCGTCGACATCGGCGCTTCGGCCGTGGCTCCGGTCGAGCCCGCGCTCGACCAGGCCGACGAGCAGCCGACCGCCTGATCCGGACAGGCCTTCGGCCTGTCTTATTCCTGAAATTCTGGCCGGCGCATCATCGATCGACGATTTCGATGGTGCGCCGATCCGTTAGCAACAAAGAGGTTCTTTGAGATGGCCATTTCCGCCACACAGGTGAAAGAGCTGCGCGACACCACCGGCGCGGGCATGATGGACTGCAAGGCTGCACTCGAGGCCACCAATGGCGACATGGAGGCGGCTGTCGACTGGCTGCGCAAGAAGGGCATCGCCAAGGCCGACAAGAAGGCCAGCCGCACCGCTGCCGAAGGCCTGATCGGCGTTGCCTCCGACGCCACCAGCGCCGTCGTCGTCGAGGTCAATTCCGAGACCGATTTCGTGGCGCGCAATGACGCCTTCCAGGAGATCGTCCGCAACGTCGCCACCGCGGCGGTTGGCACCGACGGGTCGAATGAAGCCGTTGCCGCTGCCGCCTATCCGGGCACCGGCAAGTCGGTCGCCGACACCATCAAGGACGCCGTCGGCACCATCGGCGAGAACATGGGCTTCCGCCGTGCGGCGAAGCTCAGCGTGCCGGCCGGCGCCGTCGCGACCTACATCCACAATTCGGTGGCCGACGGCCTCGGCAAGATGGGTGTGCTCGTCGCGATCGAGACGACCGGCAACGCCGACGCCGCGCGCGCCTTCGCCAAGCAGGTCGCGATGCACGTTGCCGCCACCAACCCGCTGGCGCTGACCGATGCCGAGATCGAT
Organism: Rhizobiaceae bacterium; assembly: GCA_050178915.1. Classification (GTDB taxonomy): domain Bacteria; phylum Pseudomonadota; class Alphaproteobacteria; order Rhizobiales; family Rhizobiaceae; genus JBFXAF01. The sequence continues at coordinate 27,712 of JBFXFO010000008.1, forward strand.
CCGTCGGTGATCGCCCGCGAGAAGGACATCTTCTCCGACCAGGCGCGCCAGTCCGGCAAGCCGGAGAACATCATCGAGAAGATGGTGGAAGGTCGCCTGCGCAAATTCTACGAGGAAGTCGTGCTCCTGAAGCAGGCCTTCGTGCTCAATCCCGACGTCACCGTCGAGAAGGCGCTGAAGGATGCCGAGAAGGAAATCGGCGCTGCCGCCAAGGTCACCGGCTTCGTGCGCTTCGCTCTTGGCGAAGGCATCGAGAAGGAGACCAGCGACTTCGCGGCGGAAGTCGCCGCGGCGGTCAAGAAGTAGGCCTCAGCGCTTCGACCTCTGGTCGATTGCGGGGCCGCGGCGTGGACAACGTCGCGGCCCTTTCTCTTGAACGGACTGTGCAGCCATGCCTCCCATCGAAGTGCTCATCGCGTTCTTCGCCACGACGGCGGTGTTCGCCTACATCCCGGGTCCCGCGATGCTCTATGCCGCAGCGCAGACGATGGCGCGCGGACGGGCGGCCGGGTTGATGGCGTCGCTCGGCATTCACATTGGCTGCTATGTTCACGTGTTCGCGGCGGCCGCGGGGCTCTCGGCGGCCTTCCATGCCGTGCCGACCCTCTACATGGTGGTGAAGCTGGCTGGAGCGCTCTATCTCGTGTGGCTCGGCATCCGCCTGTTCCGCAGCAAGCCACGCAGCGATATCGAGCTGCCGGCGGTCGCAGGAAAATCGGCGCGGCGCGCCTTCTTCGAGAGCATCGCTGTGGAAGTGCTGAACCCGAAGACGGCTATCTTCTTCGTGGCCTTCCTGCCGCAATTCGTGGACGCGACGGCTGCCTTCCCGGTGTGGCTGCAGTTCGTCATCCTTGGCACGCTCGTGAACCTGATGTTCTCGTCGGCCGACGTCGTCTGCGTGTTGTTCGCCGGCCTCGTGCTCGGCCGACTGAAGCAGTCGAACCGGGCGCAGAAGCTGATGCAGCGCGCCGGCGGGACAGTGCTCGTCGGACTCGGCGCGCACGTCGCCTTGCAGCGCACCTGAAGCCGACGGTCGCGGCAAAAAACTGACGCAGCATCAATCGCTTCCACCGTCTTGCGCAGCGGCGCGGCGTGACATGGTCGCGACCATCGTGTAATCGCTGCTCGCGCGGCGGAGATGACGAGGATCACATGACGGGCAAGCCCAGTTACAAGCGGGTTCTCCTGAAGGCATCCGGCGAGGCCCTGATGGGCCAGCAGGGTTTTGGCATCGACGTTTCGGTCGCCGACCGCATCGCCGCCGACATCAAGGAAGCCCGCGACATGGGCGTCGAGGTCGGCGTCGTGATCGGCGGCGGCAACATCTTCCGCGGCCTTGCGGTGGCCTCGAAAGGCGGCGACCGGATCACCGGCGATCACATGGGCATGCTGGCCACGGTGATCAACTCGCTGGCGTTGCGCACCTCGCTGGTCAAGATCGGCGTCGAGACGGTGGTGCTCTCGGCGATCGCCATGCCGGAGATCTGCGAGAGCTTCTCCCAGCGCCAGGCGATGGCCTACATGGACCAGGGCAAGGTGGTGATCTTCGCCGGCGGCACCGGCAACCCGTTCTTCACCACTGATTCGGCAGCCGCGCTGCGCGCCGCCGAGATCGGCGCCGACGCGCTGTTCAAGGGAACGCAGGTGGACGGCGTCTATTCGGCCGACCCGAAGAAGGACAAGACCGCCACCCGCTACGAGCGCCTCACGCATGAGGAAGTGCTGGCGAAGGGCCTGTCCATCATGGACACTGCGGCGATCGCCCTTGCGCGCGAAAACAACATTCCGATAATCGTCTATTCGATACATGAGAGCGGTGGCTTCGGTGAAATCCTGCGCGGCGGTGGTCGTTGCACGATCGTCTCCGAAGCATGATCGCCAAAGGAGACAAGCATGGCTGAAGGCGCCGACTTCAAGGATCTACAGAGACGCATGGATGGCGCGGTGAGCGCCTTCAAGAACGACCTGGCGTCGTTGCGCACCGGGCGTGCGTCCAGCAACCTGCTCGATCCGATCAACGTGCAGGCCTACGGCTCCAGCATGCCGATCAATCAGGTCGGTACCGTCTCCGTGCCTGAGGCCCGCATGATCGCGGTTTCGGTGTGGGACAAGACGCTGGTGGGCGCCGTTGACCGCGCCATCCGCGAGGCCAATCTCGGCTTCAACCCGATCGTCGACGGCACCACGCTGCGCATTCCGCTGCCGGAACTCAACGAGCAGCGCCGCAAGGAACTGGTAAAGATCGCGCACCAATATGCCGAGCAGGCGCGCGTCGCCGCCCGGCACGTGCGTCGCGACGGCATGGAGAACGTCAAGAAGGCGGAGAAGGACGGCGCGATCAGCCAGGACGATCTGCACGTGCAGACCGACAAGGTGCAGAAGATGACCGACGACGCGATCCACGCGATCGATGGCCTGCTCACCGAAAAGGAAGCGGAAATCATGCAGGTCTGAGCGCGCGGTCGCGGGCGCCAGCTGGAGCAGGTGGGATCATGACGACGCCCGCGCATGTCGCGATCATCATGGACGGCAATGGCCGCTGGGCGCAGTCCCGCGGCCTGCCGCGCCTGGCGGGGCATCGCGCCGGCGTGGAGGCTCTGCGCCAGACCGTCAAGGCGGCGCGTGAACTCGGCATCTCATGGCTCACGGTCTATGCGTTCTCGTCGGAGAACTGGTCGCGACCGAAATCCGAGGTCACCGACCTCATGGGACTGCTCAAGTTTTTCATCCGCCGCGACCTTGCCGACATGCACCGGCAGGGGGTGCGCGTGCGCATCATCGGTGATCGCACCGGCCTGGCGAAGGACATCGCGGCGCTCCTCGACGAGGCCGAGTCGCTGACGCGCGACAACCGCGCGCTGACGTTTGTCGTCGCCTTCAACTATGGCGGTCGCGACGAGATCGTGCGCGCGGCGCGCAAGCTTGCCGAGCAGGCGAGGGCAGGGCAGATCGACCCGCAGGCGATCACGGCGGAAAGCTTCGCCGCCCGTCTCGACACCGCCGATATTCCCGACCCGGATCTCGTCATCCGCACCAGCGGGGAGATCCGGCTGTCGAACTTCCTGCCGTGGCAGGCCGCCTACAGCGAACTGGTCTTCCTGCCATGCTACTGGCCGGACTTCGGCCGCAGCCACCTGGTCGAGGCGCTGAACACATTCGCGACGCGCGAGCGGCGGTTTGGCGGCGTCACGCCGCCGCGCGACGTAGCGCTGTGATCGCGGCGCCACCCGGCATCTGCCAAGCGGTCAACGATCGATGACCAATCTTGAGCTGCGCATCGTTTCGGCCGTCGCACTTGCCGTTCCCGCGCTGGCGCTGACCTGGCTCGGCGACATCTGGTTCCGCATTCTCATGGCGGCGATGGGAGCCGTGATCCTTGCCGAATGGGCGATGATGTCGGGTCATTCCGGGTCGCTGCGGCGGGTGGCCGTGCCGGCCGTGGCGATGATCGTGCTGCTGGTCATGCTGGTGATAGGCCTGTCGGCATGGCAGCTTCTGGTCGCCGCGGCGATTGGCGTGGCGCTGGTGTTCGCTGATGCAAGAATGCGCGGCGACCCTGCCGACCTGGCGCTCGCCTTTGCCTACGCCGCCCTCTCGGCGCTGGCGCTGGCGCTGTTGCGCGGCGCCGACACGGCGGGACTGTGGGCGATCCTGTTCCTTTTCGCGGTCGTCTGGGCGACCGACATCCTCGCCTACTTCGTCGGCCGCGCGCTCGGCGGCCCGAAACTCGCGCCGTCCATTTCGCCCGGAAAGACCTGGAGCGGCGCGGTCGGCGGGGCGGTGGGTGGCACGGTCGCGGGCTCGGTTGTGGCACTGCTCGCAGGCGCATCGGGTGTCTGGTTCGTGCCGGTCGCCCTGCTCCTGTCGGCGACGTCGCAGATTGGCGACCTCTTCGAATCGGCCGTCAAGCGCCGCTACGGCGTGAAGGATTCCAGCCGTCTCATCCCCGGGCACGGGGGTATGATGGATCGCATCGACGGTCTTGTGGCGGCGGCGGTGATCCTCTACGTGATCGGCGCCGGCTTCGCGGGACTGGATTTCCCGTCCGCCGGACTGTTCGCGCCCTGACGGCGCAAGCTCCGCGACAGCTTGATCCGCCCATGGTCCGGTCCGGAGCCACGGATTCGCCCGGATCGGGTTGAGATTCGCATGATCTCCAACAAGCCTCCCCGGGAGCCCACTTGCCCGACGCCCTGACATCGATCTTCAGCACCGACGGCATTCTGGTCGGCACGATCATTCCGTTCCTGTTCGTCCTGACCATCGTCGTCTTCGTGCACGAGATGGGCCACTACCTCGTCGGCCGCTGGTGCGGCATCGGCGTCACCGCCTTCTCGATCGGCTTCGGTCCCGAGCTCGTCGGCTTCAATGACCGGCGCGGAACCCGCTGGAAGCTCAGCGCCATCCCGCTCGGCGGCTACGTGAAGTTCGTCGGCGACATGGCGGTGACCAGCCAGCCGGACCAGCAGGCCAGCGAACGGCTGACGGAAGCGCAGAAGCGCGTCGCCTTCCACCTGCAGCCTGTGTGGAAGCGGGCACTCACGGTTTTTGCCGGCCCCGCGTTCAATTTCATCCTGACCATCGCCGTGTTTGCGGTGATGTTCGCCAGCTACGGACGCTACGTCAGCGAGCCTATGGTGGCCGAGGTGCGGGCCGACAGCCCGGCGGCCATCGCCGGCTTCATGCCCGGCGACCGTTTCGTCAGCGTTGACGGCCATGCCGTCGAGACCTTCGCCGATGTGCAGCGCTACGTCTCAGGCCGCGCCGGCGATGCCATCGTCTTCGTCATGCTGCGCAACGGGCAGGAAGTCACGCTCACCGCCACCCCGGAGTTGAGCGAACAGACGGATGCCCTTGGAAACGTGGTGCGAATCGGTGTCATCGGTGTCGTCAACAACGACGAACTCGGACAGCCGCGGCTGATCGAGTACTCGCCCGGCGAGGCGGTGGGGCAGGCGGTGATCGAGACCGGCCATATCGTCGCACGGACCGGACAGTTCCTGCAGCGTTTCGTGGTCGGCCGCGAGGACAAATGTCAGCTCGGCGGGCCTGTGCGCATCGCCGACATGGCCGGCAAGGCCGCGGCGCTCGGATTCGAGTGGCTTGTGCAGCTCGTGGCGCTGCTTTCGGTGGGAATCGGCATCCTTAACCTCTTGCCGATCCCGCCGCTGGACGGCGGCCATCTCGTGTTCTACGGCATCGAGGCAGCGACACGCCGGCCGGTGTCCGAGCGGGTGATGGAGTACGTCTATCGCGCGGGCATGTTCCTGGTGCTCGGATTCATGGCGTTCGTGCTTTGGAATGATCTGTTTGGGTGTTGATTTTGCGTGAGAATCCGGGTCTGTCCGGGGATAGCGTTGAGGGGACGTTTACCATAGCCGCCGTTAAGCGTGACGCGAATGCCACGGTGCGGCGCTAAGTAAGCGCTGGTTAACCAGAAACCTTGCGTGTAGGGAAAATCCGGCTAAGACGGTAATCTGTCACGATCGAGACGTGTGGATTTCTCGCCGTGGGGACATCGAGAAGGTACTAAGACCGCATGAAGGCAGCATCGGGTATCATGAGCGCCATCGGGGCGGTTGCCATGGCGGTCGGCGTCGCGCTGACCGGTTCCGTGGCCGTGCAGATGGCTACTGTCACGACGGCTGAGGCCGCGGTCGTTCGCAACATCGAGGTCCGCGGCAACCGCCGCGTCGACGCGTCGACGATCCGCAGCTATGTGGGCATCCAGCCCGGCCAGAATTTCTCCGGCGCCGACATCGACGAGGCCGTGAAGCGGCTCTTCGCGACCGGTCTGTTCGCCGACGTTCGGATCAATCAGGTCGGCGGGACGCTGGTCGTCGAAGTCGACGAATACTCCGTCATCAACCAGGTGCTGTTCCAGGGCAACAAGAAGCTCAAGGACGCCGAGCTGGCGAATGCCGTGCAGTCGCAGCCGCGCGGCACCTTCTCCAACAGCCAGATGGAAGCCGACGTCGAGTCGATCCGTGAAGCCTATCGCCGCGTCGGCCGTGACGACGCGACCGTGACCGCGGAGGTCATGGATCTCGGCGAGAATCGCGTGAATGTGGTCTTCAAGATCCAGGAAGGTGGCCGCACCAAGATTGCGAGCATCAATTTCGTCGGCAACAACGCCTTCAGCGACCGTCGCCTCGCGGACGTCATCTCCACGAAGCGCTCGAACCTCTTCTCGTTCATGTTCCGCAACGACGTGTACGACGAGGATCGTCTGCGCGCCGACGAGGAGGCGCTGCGCCGCTTCTACTTCAACCGCGGCTACGCCGACTTCCAGGTGATTTCCGCCGTCGGTGAAATGGACGCGAGCGAGAACGAGTACACCATTACCATCACTGTCGAGGAGGGTGAGCGCTACACCTTCGGTGACGTTTCGATCGAAAGCACGATCGAGGGCGTGACGCCGGAGCAGCTCAACTCGCTGGTCGAGACACATCGGGGCGATGTCTACAGCGCCAAGAATGTCGAAGACTCGATCATCGCCCTTACCGAGCGCATGGCGGGCATGGGCTACGCCTTCGCTCAGGTGACCCCGCGCGGCGACCGCAACTTCGAAACCCGCACGATTTCCGTGGTCTACACCGTGGATGAAGGCCAGCGCGCCTACATCGAGCGGATCGAGATCCGCGGCAACACCCGCACGCGTGACTATGTCATTCGTCGCGAGTTCGACATCAGCGAGGGCGATGCCTTCAACCAGGTACTGGTGCAGCGCGCCAAGCGCCGCCTCGAAGACCTCGACTTCTTCACGGCCGTCGAGATTTCGACCGCGCCTGGCTCCGAGCCGGACCAGGTCGTGCTCGTCGTCGATGTCGTGGAAAAGGCGACGGGCGAGTTCTCGGTCGGCGCCGGCTACCAGACCGGTGGCGATACCAAGGGCGTCGTGCTCGAAGGTTCGGTGGGCGAGCGCAACTTCCTCGGCCGCGGCCAGTTCATCAAGGTGTCGGTCGGCGGCGGCAAGAACGCCCGCGACTTCACCCTGTCCTTCACGGAACCCTATTTCCTGGGCAGGCGCATCGCGGCCGGCTTCGACGTCTTCAAGCAGAGCCGGACCTACACCAACTACAAGAGCGAGATCATCGGCGGCACGATCCGCTTCGGCCTGCCGATCACCGAGCACCTGTCGACGCAGCTCGCCTACAACATCTCGCGGGAGAAGTACTCCTTCACCAGCGGATGCGACGTGAACGGCAACGGTGTCATCGATCCGGGCGAGTGCTTCGTGTCTCCGTCGATCATTGGTGGCGTCGCCGCCAGCCCGTGGATCAAGTCGTCCGTGAGCGGCGCGATCATCTACAACACGATCGACGACATGAAGAACCCGCATGACGGCATCTACGCCAACCTGACGCTGGAAATTGCCGGCCTGGGCGGCAATGCCAAGTTCGCCAAGGTCACCGGCCGTGCCAACTACTTCCGCACGCTGTCGGAAGAGTTCGACATGGTCGGCCTGATCACCGTCGGCGGCGGCCATGTGCAGGGCTTCGGCAACAACGGCCTGCGCGTGTTCGACATGTTCCAGAGCACCGACCGCATCATCCGCGGCTTCGAGTATGGCGGCATTGGCCCGATGGATGCGGCGACGGCCGAGTCGCTGGGCGGCACCACCTACTTCCACGCCACGGCTGAAATCCAGTTCCCGCTGCCGGTGCTGCCGGAGAGCTACGGCCTGCGCGGCGCCTTCTTCGCCGACGCCGCGACGCTCTACGGCAACAAGTTCGCCGGCGTGAACGCTGCCACGACGGGCATGTCGCTGCGTGCGTCGGCCGGCGCCAGCCTGATCTGGGCGTCACCGTTCGGGCCGCTGCGTGTCGACTACGCGATCCCGCTGAAGAAGCTGCCGACCGACAAGGTGCAGAACTTCAACTTCGGCATCTCGACTCGCTTCTGATGAATTCGGCCCCGCGTGACCATCACGCGGGGCCGTTTCGCTCTCTGCAAGCCGTTCGATCTCAGCCAGCCTGACCGCCTTCGGCCCCAACCCGGGCGGGCAAAGCTGCCGAAGCTCCTTGCACGCATCGAACCGTATGCTAGGAACCCGCGAGGCTTCGAGAGTCGCGCGCGGCTGCCTTTTCGGCCGGAGGCAGGGCCAGGCGCGGATATGGTGATATGACGGATCCGGTCTTTTTCGCACCGACGCGACCCTATACGGCGGCCGAGCTCGCCGAGCTGACGGGCGCGAAGCTTGCGAATCCCGCCGATGCATCCGTGGAGATCACCGGCCTTTCGTCCATTTCGGAGGGTGGCCAGGGTCGACTGATATATGTCGATGGCAAGCGCAACGCAGCGACCATGAAGTCGCTTGTTGCCGCCGCCATACTCTGCCCGCCGGAATTCGCCGCCGATGTCCCGAAAGGCATCGCGCAACTGCTGACGACCTCACCGCAGCGCGCTTTCGCACTCGTCGGCCGCACGCTCTATCCGGGAACCACGATCCCGGGTCGCTGGACGGACGCCACCGGCGTCTCGCCGCACGCCTATGTTGCCTCGACGGCGACCGTCGAGGCAGGCGCCATCGTCGAGGCCGGCGCGTCGATCGGCCCGGGTGCAGCGGTTGGCGCCGGCACCGTGATCTCTCCGAACGCCGTCATCGGCCCCGGCTGTCACATCGGCCGCGATGGTTATGTCGGCCCGGGCGCGACGATCCAGTGTGCACTGATCGGCAACAGGGTGTCGATCCACCAGGGGGCTTCCATCGGGCAGGACGGGTTCGGCTTCGTCGCCGGCCCGCGCGGACCCGAGCGCATCCCGCACATCGGGCGCGTGATCATCCAGGATGATGTCGAGATCGGCGCGAACAGCACGGTCGACCGCGGAACGCTTGGGGACACCGTCATCGGCGAGGGCACGAAGATCGACAATCTGGTGCAGATTGCCCACAATGTGCGGGTCGGCAGGTTCTGCTTCATCGCAGGCCACTGCGGGCTGTCCGGCTCGGTGACGCTAGCCGACGGGGTCATGCTGGGCGGCCGCGTGGGCATCGCCGATCATGTCAGCATCGGAGCCGGCGCTCAGATCGCGGCATCGTCCGGCCTGATGCACGATGTGCCGGCCGGCGAGCGCTGGGCTGGGTCGCCAGCGCGCCCGGTGCGTGAATTTTTCAGGGAAGTGGCTGCCATACGCAGCCTGATCAAGCCAAAGGACAGGAAGGGGGATCGCGATGGATGAAAAGGCAGGCGCGACCTTGGACGCGGTGGACATCTACGAGCTCCTGAAGCTCATACCGCACCGCTATCCGTTCTTGATGGTGGACAAGATCATCGAGATCAACGGCGATGAATCGGCCATCGGCATCAAGAACGTGACGATCAACGAACCGTTCTTCCAGGGCCATTTCCCCTCACAGCCCGTCATGCCCGGCGTCATGATCGTCGAGGCGATGGCGCAGACCGCAGGCGCGATTTGCATCCGCAGCGTTGGCGCCGGGGGCAAGGCGATCGTCTATTTCATGACCATCGACAACGCCAAGTTCCGCAAGCCCGTGGTGCCGGGCGACCGCATCGAAATTCACGCGAAGAAACAGAAGAAGCGCGGCAACATCTGGCGCTTCGCGTGCGAGGCGCTGGTCGATGGCAACAAGGTCGCCGAGGCCGAGATCTCCGCGATGATGGTCATCGACGAAAAGCGCTGATCGCATGTCGAGCGAAACGTTCGTCCATTCGCTGGCGGTCGTTGAGCCCGGCGCACAGCTGGGTGTCGGCGCCCGCATCGGACCGTTCTGTTTCGTCGGCGCCGAGACCACGATCGGCGACCGTGTCGAGCTGATCAGCCACGTCTCCGTCCTTGGCGCCACCACCATCGGCGCCGGAACGCGGGTATGGCCGAACGCCGTGCTCGGCGGCGAAGCCCAGAGCAAGCATCGCAGCCGCGAGCGCGTGACACTCGAGATCGGGCGCGACTGCACCATCCGCGAGTTCGTCACGATGCATGTCGGTACCGACAACCACGGCGGGCGCACCGTCGTCGGGGACAACGGGTTCTTCATGGCCAATGCGCATATCGCGCATGACTGCATCGTCGGCAACAACGCGACATTCGCCAACGGCGCGACACTCGGCGGCCACACCGAGATCGGCCACAATGTCGGGATCGGCGGACTGACGGCGACGCACCAGTTCGTCAAGGTCGGAGATGGTGCATTCCTGACCGGCTGCTCGGCCGTTACCGGCAACGTGATTCCCTATGGTGTGGCGCGGGGCAACCTGGCGACGCTTCGCGGTCTGAACGTGGTTGGCATGCGTCGTTCCGGCATGCCGAAATCGGAGATTCACGTCGTCCGCCGCGCTTACAAGACGATCTTCGACCGGGCGCGGCCGGTTTCCGAGAATCTTGAGACCGCACGCCGGGAATTCGCCGCTTCTCCGGCGGCCATGAGCGTCGTCGATTTCATGCTGCAGCGGGGAAAGCGCCACTTCCTGGTGCCGCCGCTTGCCGGCGGTGACGACGACGACGATGCCGAACTCTGAGCCAGCCATTGCGCCCCGTTTCGGGCCCGGTTCGCGCGTCGCGGTGATCGCCGGCAGCGGCCGGCTGCCAGTAGATGTCGCCGAGGCGCTGGCGCAGCAGGGGCGAGAACCTTTCATCCTGAAGGTGGAAGGCGAGGTCGACCGCGAGGCCGACTTCGCCCGTTTCGATCAGGCCAGCATCCGGCTCGAAGAGGTGGGGCTGCTGCCTGCGGTTTTCCGCCGCCATGGCATCACGCATGTGGTTCTGGCTGGAGGCATAGCACGGCGTCCGGCGCTGCGCAGGCTGAAGCCGACACTCGCGCTGCTGCGGGTCATCCCGACTGTCATCGCCGGACTGGCGGGCGGCGACAACAAGGTGCTGTCGGCGCTCATCCGCTGCATGAAGGTGTGGGGCGTCGAGGTTGTCGGCGTGCACGAGATCGTGCCCGAACTTCTGGCTCCGGTGGGGCCGATCGCGAGGACGCAGCCACTCGAATCCGACCGCCGCGACCTGGCGGCCGCCTTCGCCGCCGCCAAGGCGATCGGCGGGCTTGATGTCGGCCAGGCCGCCATCGCGATCGGTGGCCGCGCCGTCGAACTCGAAGGCATCGACGGAACCGCCGGGCTGCTCGAACGGACGAAGTCCGTGCGCTCACACGGACGGCTGGCCGGCCGCGCGCGCGGTGTGCTGGTCAAGGCGGCGAAGCCGGATCAGGAATTGCGCGCCGACCTGCCCTCCATCGGTCCCGACACGGTCGACGCCGCTCACGCCGCCGGCCTCGCCGGCATCGGGCTGGAAGCGGGCATGGCGCTCATCCTGGAAAGCGCCGAGACGGTGGCGCGCGCCGACAGGCTCGGCCTGTTCATCGTCGGACTGGGGCCTGACGGACGATGAGCGGCGAGCGCGCCCTGCGTATTGGCATTGTCGCCGGCGAAGAGTCCGGTGATCTGCTCGGCGCCGATCTCGTCGCGGCGCTTGCCCGCTCGACGGGGCGGCCGGTGGAACTCGTCGGCGTCGGTGGAAGGCATCTCGCCGACCTCGGCCTCAAATCGCTGTTCGACGGCAGCGAGATCGCGCTGATGGGTATTTCGGCGATCCTGCGCGACCTGCCGCGCCTGATGCGGCGGATCGGCCAGGTGGCGCGAGCGATCGCGGCTGTCGAGCCGGACTGCCTGGTCACCATCGACAGCCCTGCCTTTTCGCTGCGCGTCGCGAAGAAGGTGAGGGCGCTCGCCCCGTCCATCCCCATCGTCCACTACGTCTGCCCGAGTGTCTGGGCATGGCGGTCGAGCCGCGCTGCCGCGATGAAGCCGCATGTCGATCACGTGCTGTGCCTGCTGCCCTTCGAGCCGGAGGCGCTGGCGCGGCTCGACGGTCCGCCTGGCACGTTCGTCGGGCATCGCCTGCTGACCGAGCCGGGGCTTGAGCGCGCGGCACTGGCGCAGGCGACGCCGCGCGACCTCTCGCCCGGCCGCCAAAAGCAGATCCTTGTCCTGCCCGGCTCGCGGCGTGGCGAGGTTCGGCGGCTCGCTGGTTTCTATGGCGATGTGATCGGCATGCTGAAGCAGCGCGGCCACGATCTGCGCATCGTCCTGCCGACCGTCCCGCATGTCGCGAACATGGTGGGCGAAGCGACGGCCAACTGGGCGGTGAAGCCGCAGATCGTGATCGGCCCGGAGTCCAAGTGGGAGGCCTTTGCCCGCGGCGACGCGGCACTCGCCACATCAGGTACGGTAACCCTCGAACTGGCGCTGTGCGGCGTTCCCCTGGTTGCCTGCTACAAAATGGACTGGATCGCCCAGCAGATCATCAATCGCGTCGCGACCACCTGGTCGGCCTCGCTTCCGAACCTGATCGCCGACACGGTCATCGTGCCGGAAATGTACCCGCCATTCCTGCGGGCGGATGTGGTGATGCGCGAGTTCGAACCGCTGCTGACCGATACCGACGCCCGCGCATGGCAGCGCAACAGCTTCGCCCGGCTTCGCTCGATCATGAACGCCGGACGGCCGTCAGGCGAGATCGCAGCAGAGGTGGTGCAGCGCTTGCTGAAGGCCCGCCGGGCCTGAGCGCCTTGCTCGTTGCGGCGCCTTTGTTCCGGATAGGAACAATTGAGCGCAATAAATCCCCAAAGTATTCAGCCATTTGACGGAGAGTGCAGAGATCGAAGGTCGGGCAGGACGCTCGACTGTTGGAACCCGCCGGCGCCAGGGCCGTTGGTTGCGCAATTGAAATGGAGGACGCGATGCCGACCCCCTCATCTCTGATCATTCCGGCCGTGCTCTTCGGCGCCGTTGCGCTCATGGCTCTCAAGGGCGTTGCGTTCAGCTGAACCCGACGGCCGACAAGAATGGCGGAAACAAGAACGGGCGCCTCGGCGCCCGTCTTTGTTTCTGCCAATGACGTACCGATCAGCGCTTGGCGATCGGCACATAGTCGCGCTCGGACGCGCCGGTATAGAGCTGTCGCGGACGGCCGATCTTCTGCTGCGGATCCTCGATCATTTCCTTCCACTGCGCGATCCAGCCAACGGTGCGCGCGACCGCGAACAGGACGGTGAACATGGTAGTGGGGAAGCCCAGCGCCTTCAGCGTGATGCCGGAATAGAAATCGATGTTCGGGTAGAGCTTCTTCTCGATGAAGTAGGGATCGGTGAGTGCGATCTTCTCGAGTTCCATCGCCACCTCGAGCGTCGGATCGTCCTTGATGCCGAGCTCGCCCAGCACCTCATGCGTGGTCTTCTGCATGATCTTGGCGCGCGGATCGTAGTTCTTGTAGACGCGGTGCCCGAAGCCCATCAGGCGGAACGGGTCATTCTTGTCCTTGGCGCGCGCAATGTATTCCGGGATACGGTCGGCGGTGCCGATCTCCGACAGCATGTTGAGTGCGGCTTCGTTGGCGCCGCCATGCGCCGGGCCCCACAGACAGGCGATGCCAGCCGCGATGCAGGCGAACGGGTTGGCGCCCGACGAACCGGCGAGACGGACGGTCGACGTCGACGCGTTCTGCTCGTGGTCGGCATGCAGGATGAAGATGCGGTCCATGGCGCGAGCGAGAACCGGGTTGATCTTGTATTCCTCGCACGGCACCGCGAAGCACATGTGCAGGAAGTTGGCCGCGAACGAGAGCTCGTTCTTCGGATAAACGAAGGGCTGGCCGATATGATACTTGTAGGCCATCGCCGCGATGGTCGGCATCTTCGCGATCAGGCGGATCGACGCGACCATGCGCTGGTGCGGGTCGGAGATGTCGGTCGAGTCGTGGTAGAAGGCCGACAGCGCGCCGACCACGCCGCACATCACGGCCATCGGGTGCGCGTCGCGGCGGAAGCCGGTGAAGAAGCGCGACATCTGCTCGTGCACCATGGTGTGGCGCGTGACGCGATAGTCGAAATCGTCCTTCTGCGACTTGGTCGGCAGCTCGCCGTAGAGCAGCAGATAGCAGGCTTCGAGGAAGTCGCCGTGTTCGGCGAGCTGGTCGATCGGGTAGCCGCGATGCAGCAGCACGCCTTCGTCGCCGTCGATGAAGGTGATCTCGGATTCGCACGAAGCGGTCGAGGTGAAGCCGGGATCGTAGGTGAAAGCCCCGGTTTCCTTGTAGAGTGGGGCGATGTCGATGACGTCCGGCCCGACGGAGCCCTTGTAGACCTTCAGGTCAAGCGATTTGCCAGCGAATTCGAGCTTGGCGGTCGAAGCGCTCTGCTGCAGCGCGTTGTCAGTCTTCGCCCCGGTGGCCATAGGCAACTCCTTCTCGCTTCCGAAACCCGCAGGAAAAATAGCGCTCTACGGCGAAGCGAAGAAGACGCTGGCTGCAGGGAAATGCGACGTGGAAGTTCTCATCCCGCGCCGCCTGATTTGACACCCAGATGTTGCACCGCAACAGCTTAATTTCAATGCGAAAATCCGGCTCTGTCGAGTTCAATCGATTTGGTCGGAGATGCGCGCCAGGCTCTCTTCCCGGCCAAGCACGGCGAGCACGTCGTAGACGCCGGGAGACGTGCTCTTGCCAGTGAGCGCCGCGCGCAGGGGCTGCGCGATCGCGCCGAGTTTCAAGCCGGATTCCGCGACGACAGCCTTGATCGCGGCTTCTGTCGAGGCGGCGTTCCAGTTGGCTGCCGGGATCGCATCGAGCGCGGCGTGGGCACGCGAGAGAATGTCCCTGGCGGGGCCCGCGACCAGCGATGCCGCCTTCTCGTCCAGCGCCAGCGGACGCTCGACGAACAGGTAGCCGGCGTTGTCGGCGAGTTCGACCAGCGTGCGGGCGCGCTCCTTCAGGCCCGGCAAGGCGGCACGCAGCTGGCCGCGCCGCCTGTCGTCGAGCTTGTCGAGCAATGGCTGACCATTGGGGAGGTACTGCAACGTCTGCAGGAAGATGTCGAACAGCTCATCGTCCGGCGTCTGCCGCATGTAGACGCCGTTGAGCGCCTCCAGCCGCTGGAAGTCGAAGCGTGCCGCGCCGCGGTTGACGTCCTCGATCTCGAACCAGCGGATCATCTCGTCGAGCGACATCACCTCGGAATCGCCATGGCTCCAGCCGAGACGGGCAAGATAGTTGCGCAGCGCCGCCGGCAGATAGCCCATGGCGCGGTACGCATCGACGCCGAGCGCGCCGTGCCGCTTCGACAGCTTGGCACCGTCCGCCCCGTGGATGAGCGGGATGTGCGACATAACCGGCACGTCCCAGCCCATCGCGTCGTAGATCACCATCTGGCGCGCGGCGTTGGTCAGATGGTCGTCGCCGCGGATGATGTGGGTGACGCCCATGTCGTGATCGTCGACAACGACGGCATGCATGTAGGTCGGATTGCCGTCCGAGCGCAGGATGATGAAGTCGTCGAGGTCCTTGTTGGCAAACCGGACGTCGCCCTGCACGCGGTCGCGCACGATCGTCTCGCCTTCCGTCGGCGCCTTGATGCGGATCGCACCCTTCACGCCGGGAGGCGCTTCCTTCGGATCGCGTTCGCGCCAGGTGCCGTCATAACGCGGCGGACGTCCTTCGGCGCGCGCCTTCTCGCGCATCGCGTCCAACTCGGCCGGCGTCTCGTAGGCGTAGTAGGCCTTGCCCATGCGCACGAGTTCCTCGGCCACGGCGCGGTGGCGCGGCGCGCGCTCGAACTGCGAGATCGGTTCACCTTCCCAGTGCAGCCCGAGCCAGCTCAGCCCGTCGAGGATGGCGTCGGTCGCCGACTGCGTGGAGCGCTCGCGATCGGTGTCCTCGATGCGCAACAGCATCTTGCCGCCGGTGTGACGCGCGAACAGCCAGTTGAAGAGCGCCGTGCGCCCTCCGCCGATGTGCAGGTAGCCCGTAGGCGAGGGGGCAAAGCGGGTGACGACAGTATCGGACATGGTCAGGCTTTCGGGACAAACGCTGGTCGCGCGGCGTGCATGGCAAACGGCCGGCGCCGGTGTAGCATAGGGTCGCAGGCGTGCAAGGGGCGGGGATGGCCGACATCCACGAGCGTGCCCGGCAGGACGGAACGGGCGAACGCGAGATGTTCGCACCCGGGGGCGACGTACTGCCGGCCGCGCCGGCGTCGCTGCCCTTGCGCCCGGGCGAGTTCACACCGCGCAATTCCCGTCTGCCTGGCCTCTGGCGCACCATGCGTCCTGCGTTCTGGCCGGAGGATTTCCGTACGGCGATCGCGCTGGAGCGGGAACGTGGCGGCGCCTTCCTGCTGGCGCCGATCCTGCTCGCGCTCGGCGCGCTCGCCTACTACTCGGCCGCTGACGAGCCCGACGCGAGCGTGCTCGCCGCGGGGGCAGCCGCACTCGCGGCCATCGCATGGCTGCTGCGCAATCGGCCCGTTGCCTGTCTCGCAGCGCTTTCACTGTTGTTCGTGGTGCTTGGAATGGGCTTTGCCAAACTTGAGACGCTGCGGGCCGGCACAAAAGTTCTTGGCGCCGAGATCAGCACGCGGCTGACCGGGCGCGTCGTGCTGATCGAACATCAGGCAAGCGGTCGCGTGCGCCTGACCATCGACGTCCTCAAGACCGAGCGGCCGACGCTGCGCTACGCGCCGGAGCGCGTGCGCGTCTCGGCCCGCGCCGTACCGCCCGGGCTGGAGGCCGGCATGGTGGTCGCAGGCCTTGCCAGCCTGATACCGCCTTCGGGTCCGCTTCGCCCGGACGGATACGACTTCTCGTTCGAGAGCTATTTCGACGGCATCGGGGCCAATGGCTTCTTCATGAAGGGGCCGGACCTAGCTGAAGCCCCGCCCGCCGGCGCCGGCACGCGGCTCGGTGCGTGGATCGAGAACGCGCGCACGGCGCTCGCGGACCGCATCGAAGCGCGCATCGGCGGCCCGGAGGGCGAGATCGCCGCAGCACTCGTTGCCGGCGTGCGGGTCGGCATCCCGGAGGAGGTGAACGAGGCGCTGCGCCGCACCGGCCTGGCGCATGTGCTGTCGATCTCCGGCCTGCACATGGTTCTGGTGGCCGCCACCATCATGGGGGTGCTGCGGCTGGGCTTCGCGCTGTTTCCGGGCTTTGCGTCACGCCGGCCGGTCAAGAAGTACGCCGCGCTCGTCGCGCTCGTGGCGATTGCCTTCTACCTTTTCATTTCAGGTTCGGCGGTCGCAGCGGAGCGCAGCTTCATCATGCTCGCCGTCATGCTTGTGGCGGTGCTGTTCGACCGATCGGCGCTGACCATGCGCAATCTCGCCATCTCAGCGTTGGTGGTGCTCGTGCTCTCGCCACACGAGGTGGCTGGCCCCAGCTTCCAGATGTCATTTGCCGCCACCGCAGCACTGATCGGCGCCTATGGCTGGTGGAGCGACCGGCGCCGCAAACGCCAGCGCGATCCTCCGCCGCAGCTCGGGCCGATGGCGCGGGTGCTTCGCATCGGGCTGCTCTACGCCGGCGGGCTGGCGGCAACGTCGATCGTTGCCGGCCTCGCGACGACGCTGTTCGGAATCTGGCATTTCCAGCGCGTCTCGCCCTTCAGCCTCGCCGCCAATCTCGTGGCGATGCCGGCCGTGTCGGTCCTGGTCATGCCGTTCGCGGTGCTCGCGGTCGCCGCCATGCCGTTCGGGCTCGACGGTCCATTCCTCGATGTGATGGGCTTCGGCCTCTCGGTCATGCTGGCCGTCTCCGCCTGGTTCTCCGAGCGCTCACCCATCGACGCGGTCGGCACGATCCCGATGCTGGCACTGGCGCTCGGCACCATCACCTTGCTCATCGCAACGCTGGCGACGACGCGCCTGCGCGCGCTGGCAGTACCGGGAGCGGCAGCCACGCTCGTTGCCCTGCTGGTTCCCACGTCGCCGACAATCCTCGTATCCGAAGACGCAAGGCTGGTCGGGGTGCGGACACAGTCCGGCGAGATGGCGGTCAACCGCTCGCGTCCGAACGCCTTCACCGCGCAGACGTGGCAGCGCGCCATGGCCGCCCACGCGATACGCAGCCCGACGCGAAAGTCCGGGCCGGACGAAGGCGCATTCAGCTGCGCCGACGCTCTCTGCATCATTCAGCGAGAGGGCGCTGTGGTCGCGTGGGCCGAGAGTGGCGAGGCGGCCGAACGCGCCTGCGCATCGGCAGCCCTGCTCATCGTTGCAGATCCGGCAGCAAAGGTCCGATGTGCGTCAGGACGGGCGCAGATCCTGTCAGCGAAGGATCTCGCCCGTCACGGCAGCGCCGAGATCGTCGTCTCGGCCGATGGCGACCGCCACACCGTCGCAGTACGTCACGCGGTCGGCGAGCCCACGCGGCCCTGGCATGCGCACCGCGTATACTCGCGTGCGGCGCGCGGCCTGCCGCCGTGGAAGCGGGAGGAACCCGCCCAGCCTCAGTAGCGGCGGATCAATCCGACCAGCTTGCCCTGAACCTTGACGCGGTCGGGCCCGAAGATCCGCGTCTCGTACGCCGGATTGGCGGCTTCGAGCGCGATGGACGCGCCTTTGCGGCGGAAGCGCTTCAGCGTCGCTTCCTCGTCATCGACGAGCGCGACGACGATTTCGCCGGGATTGGCGTTGCTGGCGTTGCGGATGATCACCGTGTCGCCGTCGAAAATGCCGGCTTCGATCATCGAATCGCCCTTCACCTCGAGCGCGTAATGTTCGCCGCCCGAGATCATTTCCGGCGGCACCGCAATGGAATGCGTCTTGTGCTGGATCGCCTCGATCGGCACACCGGCGGCGATGCGGCCCATCACCGGGATCGACACGGATGAGCTGGAATCGTCGTCATTGCTGGCCTTGCGCGGCACAGGCGATAGGGCTGCAGGCTTGCGCGCCAGACCGCCTTCGATGACGCCAGGCGAGAAACGGCGCTGCAGTCCGGGTGCAATGGAGTCCGGCAGGCGCAGAACTTCGAGCGCCCGCGCGCGGTTAGGCAGGCGGCGGATGAAGCCGCGTTCCTCAAGCGCCGTGATCAGCCGGTGGATGCCCGACTTGGAGGCCAGATCGAGCGCCTCCTTCATCTCGTCAAAGGAGGGCGGGATGCCGGCCTCCTTCAGCCGTTCGTGGATGAACATGAGGAGTTCATGTTGCTTGCGCGTGAGCATCGGCTGGTCCCTGCGGAATCAGTCAAACAAAACCAGAACAATCACTATATGTTCCAGTCTTGTTCCGCAACCGTTTAAATTTTAGTGAAAGCGAGAACACATTGGTAACAAAACGGTCGTTGCGCGCCGATGCGGCGGCTGAGCGAGTTCCGCCCGTGCCTCATCGCGACACCCGAGGCTGTCATCTTCGCTTGATTCCGC
>JBFXFO010000009.1:0-46672 GCA_050178915.1 Rhizobiaceae bacterium
TGCGGGTCTTTGGATTGCTGCTTGCTTTTGCGGCTTGGGGCTTCATGCACCCCCCTATGGCCTGCCGGCCATCTCCCCCTCAAGGGGAGAGATTGGCAGTTTCGACCGTTAAGACCTTCCGCCAGGGTTCAGAGCAGGGTGACAACGGCGACGAGAATGATCTCCACCCTTGAGGGGGAGATGGCCGGCAGGCCAGAGGGGGGTGTTCAAGCCGACCACGTTAAACTCCTAGATCCCCGCCGGACGTCGGAGGTCGAGCGTCATCGGGAAATCGTCCGAGCCGCGCTCCTCGGCAAGCACGTATCCGCCCGGCGTATGGCTTGTCGCCTCGAAGCGCGCCAGCCGTCGAGCCTCGGCCTCGTTGGCATTGACCGGGAAGGTCTCGTAGTTGCGTCCGCCCGGATGCGCGACGTGATACTTGCACCCGCCGATCGCCCGGCCCGACCAGCGGTCGTAGATGTCGAACACCAGCGGCGTATTGACCGGCAGCACCGGATGCAGGCCCGACGCCGGCTGCCACGCCTTGTAGCGCACGCCGGCCACCGCGACCTCGCGATTGTCGGTACGCCTCATCGGCACGACGCGGCCGTTGCAGGCGATGGAATGACGCTCCGGGTTGAGGCCTTCGGTCTTCACTTGCAGGCGCTCGACGGAGGAGTCCACGAAGCGGACGGTGCCTCCGATTGCGCCCTGCTCGCCCATGACGTGCCATGGCTCCAGCGCCTGCCGCAGTTCCAGCTTGATGCCCGCATGCTGCACCTCGCCGAAGAACGGGAAGCGGAACTCGAGCTGCGCTTCGAACCACTCTGGCCGCAGGTCGAAGCCGTTCGTCCGCAGATCGTCGAGCACATCCATGAAGTCGGCCCAGACATGATGCGCCAGCATGAAGCGGTCGTGCAGCGCCGTGCCCCAGCGCACGAATTTGCCCGCGAGCGGAGCCTTCCACAGCCGGGCAATGATGGCGCGGACGAGCAGCTGCTGCGCGAGGCTCATGCGCGCGTTGGGCGGCATCTCGAAGCCACGGAACTCGACCAGTCCGAGCCGCCCCGTCGGACCGTCCGGCGAGAACAGCTTGTCGATGCAGATTTCCGAGCGGTGCGTATTGCCGGTGACGTCGACCAGCAGATTGCGGAAAAGCCGGTCCACCAGCCAAGGCAGCGGCGGCTGCACGCCTGTGCCCGGGAGCGGCACCTGGCTCAATGCGATCTCGAGTTCGTACAGCCCGTCATGCCGCGCCTCGTCGAGACGCGGGGCCTGGCTGGTCGGGCCGATGAACATGCCGGAGAACAGGTAGGACAGCGCCGGATGCCGCTGCCAGTAGAGGACGAGGCTCTTCAGGAGATCGGGCCGGCGCAGGAACGGGCTGTCGTTCGGCGTCGCTCCGCCGACCACGACATGGTTGCCACCGCCCGTGCCGGTGTGGCGGCCGTCGATCATGAACTTATCAGCGCCGAGCCGGGTCTGCCGCGCCTCCTCGTAGATCGCCTCGGTCGTCTCGACGCAGCCGCGCCAGTCCGCCGCCGGGTGGATGTTGACCTCGATGACACCCGGATCAGGCGCGACGCGGATGACGTTCAGCCGCGGGTCGTGCGGAGGTGCATAGCCCTCGATGTGAACCTTCTGGCCGGTGCTGCGCGCGGCTTCCTCGGCCGCGGCGATCAGTTCCAGATAGTCCTCGAGCGCCTCGACCGGCGGCATGAAGACGTTGAGCCGCCCGTCGCGGGCCTCGACCGACAGCGCGGTGCGCACTGCGCCGCCGATCTCTCCCAGCGTCTGCTCGACGCGCTCCTGCTGGCCGGTGGCAGCCGTGAACGAAGCGACATCCTGCTCGCGTGGCTGCCCGACGCCCGGCGCCGCGCCGGCCGAGGGCAGCATGTCGATGCGCTGCGGCAGGCTTCCGCGCGGCAGCGAAGGATCGACCGGCACGATGTAGGGAAACTGCGCGGGCGGCACATAGGGCAGCGAACCGAGCGGCAATCGATAGCCGACCGGCGAGTCGCCCGGCACGAGGAACAGACGCCCGCGCCGCGTCTTCCACTTCTCGGAACGCCAGCGCTGCGACGGCTGCGCGGCGGCGTTCCAGCGCTGCACCGGCAGCACATAGCCGGAGGGTGTCGACAGCCCGCGCTCGAACACGCGCGCCATGCGGCTGCGCTCTTCGGGGTCTTCCAGCTTCGAGTTGGAGGGGTCGACGTTTTCCGGCAGTTTGCCTTCCTTCAGCAGCCACTCGCCCGGATCTTCATACGCCTCTGCCACCATGTCGGCGCCGAGCCCGAGATTGTCCGCGATGCTCTTCAGCAACGCTTCCGCCTCTGGGGCACCGACAGCGCCTGCAGCTGCATCGTCCGCTTTCGTCTCGGTGGCGATCAGCGAAGGGTCGCTCCAAACCGGCTGCCCATCGGCGCGCCAGTAGAGAGAGAATGTCCACCGAGGCAGCGATTCGCCCGGATACCACTTGCCCTGCCCGTAGTGCAGGAAACCGCCCGGCGCAAAACGCTCGCGCAGCTTGCGGATCAGCGCATCTGCCTTCCCGCGCTTCGTCGAGCCGACGGCGGCCGTGTTCCACTCGGCGCTCTCGAAATCGTCGATCGAGACGAAGGTCGGCTCGCCGCCCATGGTCAGCCGCACGTCGTTCGCCGCGAGTTCGGCGTCGACCTTCTCGCCCAGCGCGTCGAGCGCCTGCCA
The DNA here is from genome assembly GCA_050178915.1 of Rhizobiaceae bacterium. Taxonomy (GTDB): domain Bacteria; phylum Pseudomonadota; class Alphaproteobacteria; order Rhizobiales; family Rhizobiaceae; genus JBFXAF01. The sequence continues at coordinate 2,686 of JBFXFO010000009.1, forward strand.
TGATTCGTCGGAGAACGGTTTTGTGATGCGCGGGTGTTCGGCGACGCGCGTGACCTTCATGTCGAAGGCAAAATCCGTGCGCGTGTCGGGGGAGCCGGAGAAGCCGCCGGAGATCGGCGCGGCGTTGCGGAAATGCGGTGTCGCGGCGAGCGGCACATGGCTCTCGCCGGTGAGCAGGCCGGATGTCGGGTCGAGGCCGATCCAGCCTGCGCCGGGCAGGTAGACCTCGCACCAGGCATGCAGGTCGGTGAAATCGACCGACGTTCCGGCCGGCCCGTCGAGCGCGACGAGGTCCGGCTTGAGCTGGATCAGGTAACCCGACACGAAGCGAGCGGCAAAGCCGAGATGCCGCAGCGTCTGCACCAGCAGCCAGGACGAATCACGGCAGGAGCCCAGGGCGAGGCTCAGCGTCTCCTCCGGCGTCTGCACGCCGGTCTCCATGCGGATCACGTATCCGACCTCGCGCTGCACCCGCGCGTTGAGATCGACGATGAAGTTGACCGTGTTGGTCGGTGTGCGGTCGATGCCGGCCAGGAATTTCGCCAGCAACGGCCCGGCCGGCTCGGCCTGCCTGTAGATGGCGAGATCCTCGCGAATCTCCTCGGGATATTCGAACGGCCAGTTCTCCGCCGACGGCTCCACGAAGAAGTCGAACGGGTTGTAGACCGTCATGTCGGCAACAAGATCGACCTCGATCTTGAACTCGGTTACCGGCTCGGGGAACACGAAGCGCGCGAGGAAATTCCCGTACGGATCCTGCTGCACGTTGACGAAGTGATTTTCCGGGCTGACGCGCAGCGAATGCGACAGCACTTTGGTGCGCGAGTGCGGCGCCGGCTTCAGCCTGATCACCTGCGGACCCAGTATCACCGGCCGGTCGTATGTATAGTGCGTCAGGTGGTAGACGGCGGCGAGAATTGCCATGGGGCCTCGGGCTGCGGGCTAGGTGCCCACCTTTCCATAGGTTCGCCTGCGATTCCAAGCCGATATTGCACTGCGGGATGGTGCTGCGGTGACAACCGGCCTCGCGCCGCTATGTTGGTGGCCGGAGATCGCCATGGCGCGCACGGACCACAAATCGGTCGATGAATACATCGCGGCTCAGCCGCAGGCTTCGCAGCCGACGCTCGAGAAAGTGCGGCAGGCACTGCGTGCCGCTCTGCCCGACGCTGAAGAGGTGATTTCCTATCAGATTCCGGCCTACCGCATGCCGGGCGGCACGGTGCTGCACTTCGCCGGCTGGAAGGAGCACTATTCGCTCTACCCGATTCATGGCGAGCTGATCGCCGCCTTCGCCAGGGATCTTGAGCCCTACGAGTACAACAGCAAGGGCACCCTGCGCTTCCGCCTCGACGAGAGGGTGCCGGTCCGGCTGATCGGCCGGCTGGCGAAGTTTCGCGCCCGCCAGCTGGCGGATGCGAAGAAGGCCAGGGATGCGGCGAAGCCAGCGAGCCCCAGCAAGGCCGCCGCCAAAGGCTGACGGCTATTCGCAGAAGCAGGAAGCGCCCTCGCCGCCGAAATTCTTCTGCGCGAAATTCAGCGCCGAACTGTAGCTCGTATAGACGGCCAGTTCGCAGACAGGATTTCCGCGCCGCACGATCATCTGCGCCTTGTCCCAGAACGACACCTCGATCCGGTCATCGGCACAGTAGACGTGGTACTTCTCGACCTCATAGGCTCGCGCCGGAACCGTCTCGACGGACACGGCGGCCGGTACCCCGAGGCAGCCGGCCAGTGCCAGCGCGGCGATGTTGCGGGAACGCATCGGAATTTCCTCGAACGAAGCAGTCGCCTTCACCGCGCATTAAGGAGGTGACGTTGCGACAGCAATATGGCGGTCGGCTTCATGCAACGCTTCGCTAACCATGCCCGACGACGATTTTCGACGTCCCGCAACCAAGTTCCGTACTGCTTGTTGGGTGTGCTCGGGAGAGGCAGTCCATGATGGACAACGACAAGGAACAACCACCGAAGCCGCCTGCAAAGGATGAGCCTGAAGGCGACTTTCGAACCCTGGGCTATGGGCATCGCGCTCATGAACCCGATCCCAAGGCCAGCTATGGTTTCGAGCCCGGCGCATCACGCGTCCTGCCGGTCAAGCGCGGCCAGCGCTGGCGCGTGCCGGGCTGAGCCCGCGACGCCGTTCGAAAACGCTTTGTTCTAGGGCTGGACAGGGCGGACGCCTGTGGCTATATGCCGGCCGTCGCCGCAAGGCACGTGGGTGCGTAGCTCAGTCGGTAGAGCAGCTGACTCTTAATCAGCGGGTCACAGGTTCGATCCCTGTCGCACCCACCATTCCTTTCCAGCGATGAGTGTTCCAGGCGACCGCCAGCGGCGGGCGATGGCTCCTTTGATCAGACCAGCAGGATGCCCTCGGCCACCTTGACGGCATGCCCGCCGATGCGGCCTCCGACCAGCGTGCCGGCGGTGATGTCGATGTCGAGGCGGATGCGCGAAGGCCGGCCCATCTCGACGCCCTGCTCGATCCAGTAACGGTGCGTTCCGTCGCCCGCGCCATCCTGCGCGGCGATGGCACCGGCGAGCGAGGCGACGGCCGAGCCGGTTGCCGGGTCCTCCGGAATGCCGAGATGTGGCGCGAACATGCGCGCGTGGAAGGTGCTGTCCGGGAACACGCTCTCGCGACAATAGACGTAAGGTGCGCCGGACAGCGCTTCCGCCGGACCGGTCAGCGCCAGCCAGGCGCGCTCGTCGAGCTTTGCCTGCGCGACTGCGGCGGCGCTCTTCAACGGCACGGTCAGATAAGGCAGCCCGCCCGACCACAATCCGACGCGATGCTCGTCAAAGCCGATGTCTGCAACGTCGATGCCGAGCGCCGCCGCCACCTGCGCGTCCGACGCCTCGAAATCCAGCCGGTCCGCCAGCCGCGGCAGCGTGAAGAACGCGAATGCGGCTTCGTCCTCGCGCACGACCTCGCAGCGCAGCGGCCCGATATTCTCCTCCAGCACCATCATGCCGCCGGTCGCCGGCCCGCCGCTTTCGAACAGCGCAACGATGGCGCCGACCGTCGGATGGCCCGCGAACGGCAGTTCGTGGCGAGGCGTGAAGATGCGCAGCTTGGCCCGGTTGCGCGGTACGAGCGGCGGCAGCAGGAACACCGTCTCCGCGAGGTTGAACTCAGCCGCGATCTTCTGCATGGCCTCGGTATCGAGGCCCTCCCCGTCGAACACGACAGCCAGCGGATTGCCGGCCAGCGGCTGATCGGTGAACACGTCGTAGATCGCGTAGCTGCGTCTCAGCATCGAGGCTCTCGGGCGTGGCGGTTGCAGGCGGTCGGCGTCGAAAGATGACCGAGATTTAATTTGAAATCCGGACACATAGAGGCGATGTGTCGGCAGAAGGGATTCTCTACAGGGCCTAATAGGAGGTCTGCAATGGACCAGATCGTCCGCAGGACCCGGCCGGGAGATGCCACCGAGATCGAGGCCGCGCTGCAACTCGACTCATCCGGACGCCCGAAGCGTCGCCGGCGCGTCTGGCGCTGGCTCATCCTCGTGCTCATCCTCGTCGCCGCGGCCGGCATCTACGAATGGCAGGTCGCAGGCCGCGAGGCGCAGCCTGTCGCGTTCCAGACCGTAGCGGCCGAAACCGGCGACCTGACCGTCGAGGTCTCCGCCACCGGCACGTTGCAGCCGCTCACGCAGGTGGACATTTCGAGCGAATTGTCCGGCGTCGTCCGCAGCGTGCTCGTCGATGCCAACGAGCGCGTCGCCAGGGGCCAGGTGCTGGCTGAACTAGACACCACGCGGCTCGCCGCGCAGGTCGAGCGGGGCGAAGCCAGCGTACAGGCGGCAGCGGCGAAGGTCACCGATTCCGACACCACGCTGAAGGAAGCCGAGCAGACCTTCCAGCGCGCCAGCCAGCTGGCGCAGCGCGGCATGACGACCGAGCAGGCGCTGGAGACGGCAACCGCGGCGCGCGACCGCGCCGCCAGCGCCGTCGAGGCTGCCAGGGCCAACCTCGCCATCGCACAAGCCGACCTGAAGCTGCAGCAGGCCGATCTCGCCAAGACAAAGATCTATTCGCCGATCGACGGCATCGTGCTGACGCGCGCCGTCAACCCGGGCCAGACGGTTGCCTCGTCCATGCAGGCGCCGGTGCTGTTCGTCATCGCGGCCGAGCTCGAGAAGATGGAGCTGAAGGCGGCGATCGACGAAGCCGACATCGGAGGCGTCACCGCCGGCCAGAAGGCCCGCTTCACCGTCGATGCCTTTCCGGAGCGCAAATTCGACGCCGCGATCCGCGACATCGCCTATGCCGCGGTCACCACCGAAGGCGTGGTGACGTATGACGCCCGGCTCGACGTGGACAATGCCGAACTGCTGCTGCGTCCCGGCATGACAGCGACCGTTTCGGTCATCACGCGCGAGGCGAAGGACATCGTCACGGTGCCCAGCGCGGCGTTCCGCTTCCGCCCGCCGGCGGCCGAGCAGAGCCGCGGTTTCAGCCTGCAGAGCCTGTTCATGCCGCGCATGCCGCGGCGAGAACGCCGCGAACCCACCATCGCGTCTGACGGTTCGCGCGCGCTGTACGTGCTGCGCAACGGCGAGGCCGAGCGCGTACAGGTGCGCACCGGCTCGACCGATGGCGAGAAGACCGAAATCGTTTCCGGCCTCGCCGCCGGCGACCAGGTGATCGTCGGGCTGCGCCAGCCGGGTGCGGGCGGCGGCCGCCAGGGGAGCGCGGGAGGCCGGCAGTGACCGCCCCCGCTCTGCTCACCTTCGAAAAGGTCTGGAAGACCTACGGCGAAGGCGAAGCGCAGGTGCATGCGCTTGCCGGCGTCGATCTCACCATCGCACGCGGCGAGTTCGTCGCGATCATGGGGCCGTCCGGCTCGGGCAAATCGACCGCGATGAACATCATCGGCTGCCTCGATACGCCGACGAAGGGACGCTACGGCTTCCAGGGCGTCGATGCCGGCCGGCTGGACCGCAACCGCCGCGCCATGCTGCGCAACCTCTACATCGGCTTCGTCTTCCAGGGCTACAATTTGCTCGCCCGCACGACGGCGGCCGAGAATGTCGAGCTGCCGCTGATCTATCGCGGCGTGCCGGCATCGGAGCGGCGCGGCCTTGCCATGCAGGCCCTGGCGCAGGTTGGCCTGCGCGGCCGCGAAAATCACACGCCGGCCGAGTTGTCCGGCGGCCAGCAGCAGCGCGTGGCCATCGCACGCGCCATCGTCACCCGCCCCACCCTGCTCGTCGCCGACGAGCCGACAGGCAATCTCGACACCGCCCGCAGCCACGAGATCATGGACCTGCTCACCGGCCTCAACGACAATCTCGGCCTGACCATCGTGATGGTCACGCACGAGGCCGACGTAGCAGCCTACGCGCACCGCACGGTCGGCTTCCTCGACGGCCATGTCGCCTCCGACACGGCGCGTGCCGAGGAGGCGGCCTGATGCTCTGGGAAACCGTGAAGCTCGCGCTCCGCTCGGTCCGCCGCAACGCACTGCGCTCGGTGCTGACGCTGCTCGGCATTGTCATCGGCGTCGCCGCGGTGATCGCCATGATCACCATCGGTTCGGGCACTACGGAGAAGGTGAAGTCCGACATCTCGAAGCTCGGCTCCAACCTGCTCGTCGTGCGCGCCGGCCGCCCGGCCGCGCCGGGCGAACAACAGCGCACCGCGCGAGAGTTGACCGACAGCGACGTCGCGGCGCTCGCCAAGGGGCTCACCGGCACCCGCGCCGTCTCCGCCGCCGCTCAGAAGCAGGTGCGCGCCGTTTTCGGCACCGAGAGCCTGCCGGTGCAGGTGACCGGCACCGACGCCGATTTCTTCATCGCCCGCGACTGGCAGGTGGTGTCCGGCCGCATCTTCTCGGAATCGGAGGCGCGCGGCGGCACCGGCGTCTGCCTGCTCGGCGAGACGGTGCGCCAGCAGTTCTTCGGCTCGGGAGACCCGGAAGGCACCATCATCCGCGTCGGCAAGATGAGCTGCCGCGTCATCGGCCTGCTCGAAGGCAAAGGGTATACGGGCTTCGGCCAGGATCAGGACAACGTCATCCTGATGCCGCTCACCACCTTCCAGCGGCGCATCGCCGGTGACCGCGACATCGACAACATCTACGTCGCGGCCGAGGACGGCGTGCCCACCGCAACCGTTCTGGGGCGCATCCAGAACGTGCTGCGCGACGCCCGGCGCATCCCGCCCGACCGCGAGGACGATTTCGACGTCCGCGACATGACCCAGATCGCCGACACCATGGCGAGCGCCACGACGGTGATGACCGGCATGCTCGGCGCACTGGCCGCGGTCAGCCTGCTGGTCGGCGGCATCGGCATCATGAACATCATGCTGGTGTCGGTGACCGAGCGCACCCGCGAGATCGGCATCCGCCTCGCCATCGGCGCGCATGAGAAGCACATTCTCGTGCAGTTCCTGGTGGAGGCGACGGTGCTGTCGCTGCTCGGCGGCATCATCGGCATCGCGCTGGGACTGGGGCTCGCCGGCCTGGCATCCTACGCGCTGTCGGTGCCGTTCGTGCCCGACATGGCAGTGATCCTGCTGGCCGTCGGCTTCTCGGCCCTGATCGGCATGGTGTTCGGCTTCTTCCCGGCGCTGCGCGGCGCCCGGCTCGATCCGATCGACGCGCTGCGCCACGAATAGCGGGAGCCTTCAGCGCCAAATCCGCGCTGACAGCAACGCGCTCAGCCTGCGGCCGAAATGAAACGGAACGGCAAGCCGTCCCGTTTCGGTTCCAGCCACAATGTCCCGATCAGGCACACCTCGGGTGGCGCGCCGGAGCGTCAGTCGTAGGCGATGCCGATTTCGTTCTGGCGCCGCCATTTGACCGAAACCGAATGCCAGCTCCCTTCGTGCCCGACTTTGAGCTCGAAGCGCTGCGGCACCGCTGAAGCCTCACCGAAATCAAGCCTTGCGCCGCCGGCGGAGAAATTGCGGATCACGCATTCGAGCGAACCGTAACCGCTGTTGAAGCGCAGCAGTCCGCCCTTGAAGCTGCGGCGGCGCTCGACCACGCGGCGCTCGTTGAAAATCCGCGCTTGCGTGCTCGCACTGTTCAGAATTGGCATATCACGAGGCCTCCTTTGCCCGTTGGCAACAGCCTAGCGAATTCCGTGCCAGTTCTGCCTGACTGAAAGGCCGGCGAGCCTTTCGACGCGCCCGCCTTGTCTCAGCAAGCCAGGGTCGGATTTCTAGTTGCGGGCCTTGTCGACCAGCTTGTTCTTGCTGATCCACGGCATCATGGCGCGCAGCTTCTCGCCGACCTGCTCGATCTGGTGCGAGTCGTTGTTGCGGCGGATGCCCTTGAAACGGGCCATGCCGGAACGGTACTCCTGCATCCACTCCGAGGTGAACTTGCCGGTCTGGATGTCCTTCAGCACGCGCTTCATCTCGGCCTTTGTCTCGGCGGTGATGATGCGCGGACCCGAGACGTACTCACCCCACTCGGCGGTGTTCGAGATCGAGTAGTTCATGTTGGCGATGCCACCTTCATAAATCAGGTCGACGATCAGCTTCACCTCGTGCAGGCATTCGAAATAGGCCATTTCGGGTGCATAGCCGCCCTCGACCAGCGTCTCGAAACCGGCGCGGATGAGTTCGACCAGACCGCCGCAGAGCACCACCTGCTCGCCGAACAGGTCGGTCTCGCACTCTTCCTTGAAATTCGTCTCGATGATGCCCGAACGACCGCCGCCGACGCCGCAGGCGTAGGACAGGCCAAGGTCGAGTGCATTGCCCGACGCGTCCTGATGCACGGCGACGAGGCACGGCACGCCGCCACCCTTCTGGTATTCGCCACGCACGGTGTGGCCCGGGCCCTTCGGCGCGACCATCAGCACGTCGACGGTCGACTTCGGCTCGATCAGGCCGAAATGCACATTGAGGCCGTGCGCGAAGGCGATCGCTGCGCCATCGCGGATGTTCGGCGCAATCTCGTTCTTGTAGATGTCGGCCTGCAGTTCGTCCGGCGTCGCCATCATCATCAGGTCGGCCCACTTGGCGGCTTCCGCCACCGTCATGACCTTGAGACCGTCGGCCTCGACCTTCTTGGCGGTCGCCGACCCGGCCTTGAGGCCGATGGCGAGGTCCTTGGCGCCGGAATCCTTCAGGTTCAGCGCGTGCGCGCGTCCCTGTGAGCCATAGCCGATGATGGCGACCTTCTTGCCCTTGATGAGGTTCAGATCGGCGTCGCGATCGTAATAGACACGCATGTGGACTTCCCTTCCCTAGGTGAGATGCGTTGAGGATTTTTCCGCCCCATAGAGGGCGAAGAACTGCCGCGTGGCGCGTTTTGCATCGCGGGTAATGTCTGCGTTGGTGAGCTTCAGCGGGTCTCCGAGCAGCAGCCGGATCTGCACGTCGCGGCCGACGAGGCCGAAGAAGGTGCGGAACGCTTCCTCGGTGTCGTCGAAGGCGACGAGACCGGCCTCGCGGCCCGCCTCCAGCACCGGCTTCAGCCGCTCGCCAATGGCGAAGCGGCCGTTCGCCAGCACGATGGCGCCGAGGTCGTCGCCGCCCGAGACGGCCTGCCCGATCGCCACGCGGTTGAGCGCGATCGAGGTGCGCGAGGAGATCACCGTGAGCCAGTTCTGCGCGAACGCCTCGAGACTGGCAGCCAGCGACGAGGCATCGAGCCTGGCGCGGTCGTAATTGCCGGCGCGCACCTTCGAGGCCTGCCATTTGACCGTCGCGGTCAGCAGGCCGTCACGGTCGCCGAACCACTTGTAGAGCGTTTCCTTCGAGCAGGAGGCGCGCGCGGCGACGGCCGTCATCGTCAGCGCCGCGCCCTGCTCGACCAGCAGCGACAGAGCCGCGTCCAGCACCGCCTGCTGGCGCGCGCTTGGTTCCGCGATGGTCTGGGTTTCCGCATTCATCGGCGGTCCCGTACCGTACGTTACGGTTCGGCGCAAGCCTCCGGCACGGAATCCCAGTCCAGTTCTCGCAGGCCGAGCGCACGGAACGGGTCCACCAACGTGCCCGCGACCATGGAGGCAAGGAAGCGCGGCGCTGGTGGCACCTTCGCCAGCGCGGGCACGAGGCGGTCACGCACAAACGGCAGCACGCGCGAGTCCGACTGGTAGAACGGCGTAAAGGCGCGCGACAGTGTCTGGAAGACGCGAACATGCCAGCGCCGCATCGCGGCATAGGCTTCCAGCGCACTGTCGACGTCATCCGAACGCCGCAGCGCAACGGCGAGCGCGCGCGCATCGAGCAACGCCATGTTGGCGCCCTGCCCCAGTTGCGGACTGGTAGAGTGGGCGGCATCGCCGATCACGGCCAGCCTATGTCCAACCGGCCTGATCAGCGTGTGATGGCCGTAGCGTGCGAGCGTCAAGGTCTCGAAGCCGTCGATCTGCCGCGTGAACCCCTCGCATTCCGGCCACAGCGCAAGGACGCGCTGCTTCCACGCTGCGATGCCGGCGGCGCGGACCGCATCCACGTCGGCGGGCTTGAGGCTCCAGAAGAAGGCCGCCATCGCAGGCGCGCCGGGCTCGGCGCGGCCAATCGGCAGCACGCCGATCATCACGCTCGCGCGGCGGTAGCGCTGCAGCAGGGCATGGCGGTCGAAAGCGCTCCCCTCCGGCCAGGCAAGCGAGGCCCAGAACGCGCCGTATGCGAGCGCGTGCGGCTCGCTCGACGCGTCGGCCAGGCGGCGCAGCGCCGAGCGCGCTCCGTTCGCATCGACAACCAGATCGAAACGCCCCCGCTTGCGCCCTGCGGCAACGATGGAGACGGCGTCAGCGCCAGCGTCGAGATCGTCGATCTCCATACCTGTCTCGACGGCAATGCCCGCCTCCACCGCGGCGGCATGCAGCACGCAGAACAAGGCGCTCCGATGCACGGCCAGCCCGAAGCGCCCGCCACGTGCGTATCGGACATCGAGCACCGGACGGCCGGTCTCGGCCTCGGCGCCATACAGGCGGTCGACGCGCGAACCGAGCGCCAACATCTGCGTCAGCAAGCCGAGGTCGTGCAGAACCGTCAGCCCGGTCGGCTGCAGAATGAGGCCGGAGCCCAGCGGCTTGGCCGTATCGAAGCGTTCGAAGATGGTGACGCGGTGGCCATCGCGCCTCAGGTAGATCGCAGCGGCGAGCCCGGCCGGCCCGGCTCCCACGATCGCGATGTCTTTTCCAGATGGCATCGACCCACCCTTGCGTCGTGTTCAGGGTCGAACCGAATTATCGCGCGGTTAACGCGACGGCACAGCGCATCTGAGCCCTTGGTCTCGCCTCAAGAACCGGCGGCGTCGAAAGCCGCCCGGCTCTGCTGGACCTGCGCAAAATTCTGCTCCGCCCACTCGATCAGCGGGTGCAGCGTGGAGAACATCGAGCGTCCGAGATCGGTCAGGCTGTACTCCACGCTCGGCGGCGTTGTCGCGAAGACCTCGCGATGGACATAGCCATCGCGCTGCAGGTCGCGCAACGTCTGCGTCAGCATGCGCTGCGAGATGTCCGGGACCAGCCGGCGCAGCGCCCCGAAGCGATACGGCTGTTCGGCCAGCGCGAGCAGCAGCAGCGACGCCCATTTGCCGAACACACCGTCAAGCACATTGCGTACGGGACAGTTGGCAAGCCCGCCGTCGGCGGCCTGCGCCTTGTAGAACTCCAGCATCTGGCGGGTCGAGACGATGCGTGCATCCATGAGGTGGTTCCTTGCGCGTAACCAGCAGCGGCGAAACTGCCTTCTTTACGAAGCGACGCTGATATCCGATCTGCAGCTGGTCTCTTTTTGAGAGCTTATATCGCTCCGTAACCGCAAGGGCAATGTCATGACCGACACCATCTGCATCACCGGCGCATCCGGCAAACTCGGCCGCGCCGTCATCGAACACCTTCTCGGCGAGCAGAAGGTTGCACCGGGACGTCTCATCGCCGGCTCGCGCAGCCCCGAGAAGCTTGCCGAACTGGCGGCGCGCGGCGTGGCGACACGCAAGGCCGACTTCGACGATCAGGCCGGACTCGAAAAGGCGTTTGCCGGCGTCGGCACGCTGCTCATCATCTCCACCGACGCGCTCGATGGCGCCGGCACCCGCCTGCGCCAGCACAAAGCCGCGGTCGCCGCCGCCAGTGCGGCGGGCGTCAAGCGCATCGCCTACACCTCGCTGCCCGCCGCCGACACGTCGAAAGTGTCTTTCGCACCTGACCATTTCGGCACCGAGCAGGCGATCCAGGCGACCGGACTGCCCTATCTCATCTTCCGCAACAGCTGGTACGCCGAGAACCTCCTGATGTCGCTGCCGCAGGCACTGACGAGCGGCAAGTGGTACACCTCGGCCGGCGCGGGCAAGACCGCCTTCGTCGCGCGTGACGACATCGCCGCTGCCATTGCCGCGGCACTCGCCAACCCGCCAGCGCAGAGCACTGTCTGGACGCTGACCGGCGCAGAGGCGCTGACCAATGGCGAGATCGCCGCGCTCGCAGCCGACGTGCTGGGCCGCACGACGGAAGTCGTCGACCTCACCGACGATCAGCTTGCCGGCGGCATGAAGGCTGCGGGCGTACCCGAGCCGTTCATTCCGACCCTCGTCTCGTTCGACGCGGCTGCACGCGCTGGCAACCTCGCCATGATCACCGCCGACGTGGAGACGCTTTCGGGCCGCCGGCCGCGCTCCCTGCGCGACTGGCTCACCGCCAACAAGGCTGCCTTCGCAGCCTGACCGGAAGGCGCGGGGCGGCGGTTTGCAGCCGCCCTGCATCTGCTATGCTCGCGCCGTCACGCAGTGAGGTGCCAGCATGATTTCGATCGAGACCAGACCGCATGCGATCGAGATCGCGCCGGAGCGCAGCGCCGTCATCGTCGTGGACATGCAGAATGCCTTCGTCTCGAAAGGCGGCATGTTCGACCTCGCCGGCATCGACGTGTCGGGCGCTAGGCCGGTCGTGGAGGCCAATCGCCGCCTGCTGGCAGCCTGCCGCAAGGCCGGCATGCCGGTGGTCTATCTGCAGATGTCGTACCGCCCCGACCTGTCGGACGCCGGTGATGCCACTTCGCCCAATTTCCACAAGGAGCTCGGCATGGTGCTCATGCGCCAGCGGCCGGAACTGCGCGGCCAGTTGCTGGTCGATGGCACGTGGGACTGGCAGATCGTCGATGCACTGAAGCCGCAGCCGGGCGACAAGATTGTGCGCAAGTCGCGCTACAGCGGCTTCGTCGACACCGACCTCGAAGCATGGCTGCGCGCCCGCGACATCCGCCACCTGTTCTTCACCGGTGTCGCCACCAATGTGTGCGTGGAGAGCAGCGCACGTGATGCCTACTTCGCCGAGTTCTGGCCGGTGCTGGTCGAGGATGCGATGAACCATTCCGGCCCCGACTTCACGCGTCAGGCGACGCTGTGGAATTTCGAGCACGTGCTCGGCTGGGTAACGCGCACCGACACGCTGGTCGCCGCGCTCGAGGCGAAGGCCCTCCCTCCGGCCTGACGCACCAAAGGAGGAAACGCGCATAAACCCGTGCGTTTCCTGCCCTGAACCCGATCGTCGGCTTGCGCGTCCGCGATCCCGCGTGACACCTTCCGCGGCGTTTGAATTTTGCAAGGGGGGATCATCCAATGCAGTTGCGTGTGGTTTGGAAGGGTGCAGCGGTCATGTCGACCGTGCTGTTGCTGGCGCTGGCCGGTTGCCAGGGTGAAGTCGGTCCAAAGGGCGATGCCGGCGCGGCCGGCCCTGCCGGCGCAGCGGGTCCGGCTGGACCTGCAGGCCCCGCCGGCGACAAGGGCGACAAAGGCGACAAGGGCGATCCGGGTGAGGCAGGTGCGGCGGGGCCCGCCGGCCCGGCCGGCCCTGCCGGTCCCGCTGGCGAGGCAGGCGCAGCTGGCGCGGCTGGTCCGAGCATCGTCGAAGGCACCGCGTCGGCGGAATGCCCTGCTGGCACCGTCGTCGTCTCGGCGCTTTGCGTTGGCGGCCCGCAGGCAACCGTGGCCGCTGCCGACGGCAAGGAAACCGTGACCTGCGCGTCCGGCAATGCTCGCGCCATGTGCGCGACCAAGTAGTAGGCTGGCAAATCTGAGATTTGGGACGGGCGCCTTCGCGGCGCCCGTTTCGTTTACAGCACGACCTGCGTGCCGATCTCGACCACGCGGCCGGTCGGGATGTGGAAGTAGGCGGTGGCGTCAGAGGCGTTGCGCGCCAGCGCCGTGTAGAGCTTGGTCTGCCAGACCGGCATGGCCGATCGCTCGGTCGCCTTCAGCGAACGGCGCGACAGGAAGAACGACGTCGTCATGATGTCGTACTTCCAGCCCTGCTTGCGGCAGAGCGCCAGCGCGCGCGGCACGTTCGGATCCTCCATGTACCCGAACTTGACGATGATGCGCGTGAACAGCGGATTGAGCGGTTCCATCCTGATCCGGTTCTCAGGCTCCACCTTCGGCTCGTCGACGGTCTGCACGGTGAGGATGACGTTCTGCTCGTGCAGCACCTTGTAGTGCTTCAGGCTGTGCATCATTGCGGTTGGCGCGCTGTCGGGATCGCTGGTGAGGAATATCGCGGTCCCGGGCACGAGCTGCGGCGGCTTCTTGGCCAGCTGCGCGGCGAGGAAATCGAGCGGCACCTCGTTGCGGCGGGTCTTTTGGAACAGGATGTTGCTGCCGCGCGTCCATGTCCACATGATCATGACGAGCGCCAGCGCGATGGCCACGGGCACCCAGCCGCCGTCGATGAATTTCAGCGAGTTCGCGGTGAGAAACGCGACCTCCAGCGTGAGGAATGGAGCCACCAGCAGCGCGGCAAGCCACCATGGACGGTTCCAGTGACGCCAGGCGACAACGAACAGCAGCAGCGTCGTCACGACCATGACGCCGGTGACCGCGATGCCGTAGGCCGCGCCGAGGTCGCTCGACGACCCGAACGAGGCCACGAGGACAAGCACGCCGACCAGCATGATGAAGTTCACCTGCGGCATGTAGATCTGGCCCTGCTGCGTCTCCGATGTGTGCTGCACGTCGAGGCGCGGGATCAGCCGCAGCTGGATCGCCTGGCGGGCAAGGGAGAAAGCGCCCGTGATCGTCGCCTGGCCGGCGATGACCGTCGCTGCGCAGGCGAGAATGACAAACGGCAGCGTCGCCCATTCGGGCGTCATCTCGAAAAACGGCTGCTCGACCACGCCGCCATGCGCGATGATGAACGCGCCCTGTCCGAAATAGTTGAGCAGCAGGCCGGGAAAGGCCAGGCCGAACCAGGCGATCATGATCGGCTTGCGGCCGAAATGCCCGAGGTCGGCATAGAGCGCCTCGACGCCTGTGACCGCCAGGAACGCCGCGCCCATCACGACGAATGCAACGCCCGGATGGTCCGCGACGAAGGCGATCGCCTCGACGGGGCTCAGCGCCCACAGGACGACCGGCGAGTCGGCGATGTGCGATGCCCCGAGCACGCCCAGCACCGTGAACCAGATCACCATGATCGGCCCGAACACGATGGCCACCTTGGCGGTGCCGAAACGTTGCACCGAAAAGAGCGTGACGAGGATTGCGACCGTGATCGGGACGATGAACTGGGTGAGGCCCGGCGTGACGACCTCGATGCCTTCGACAGCCGACAGCACCGACATCGCCGGCGTTATCAGCGCGTCGCCGAAGAACAGCGATGCGCCGAGCATGCCGAGAAAGGTGATGCCGACGCCGAAGCGGCCGGCGCGCCGGCGTGCCAGCGCCATCATCGACAGCGTGCCGCCCTCGCCCCGATTGTCGGCCCTGATGACGAAGATGGCGTATTTGATGGAAACGATGATCGTCAGGGCCCAGACGATGATCGAAAGAATTCCGATGATCGCATCGGCCGGCGGCGGCCCCTCCTTGCCCGCAACCGCATGCACGGCTTCGCGCAAGGCGTAGATCGGACTGGTGCCGATGTCGCCGTAGACCACGCCGAGGGCGCCGAGAACCAGCGCCGGCGTGGATTTATGTGCGCCATGACCTGCGGTATCGAGTGCCATCGTCTCGGCACCCTTCGCGCCGACCGGAATGCTCATTGAAACGCCCGGCGGTCAGGCGACGCCCACGGACTGGGGCGGGCCGGGCTTCTATGCCTGTTGCGCTGCAATATCAAGAGCCCTCACGTCACACGCGTCGCACCGTTCGTCACGGCGCGTCCAACAACGCTAGCGCCACTTAAAGGTTCAGACGCCTAGCGCACCACTGTCAACCGCTCGGCCGCCCGCGTGATCGCCGTGTACAGCCAGCGCTGGCGCGTATCCTTGAAAGCGAAGCTTTCATCGAACAGCACGACGTCGTTCCACTGCGAGCCCTGTGCCTTGTGGACGGTCAGCGCATAGCCGAAATCGAAATCGTCATAGCGCTTCTTGGTCTGCCACGGGATCTCCGTGTCCGGTTCCTCGAAAGCGGCCTTGAGCAGCTTGATCTTGGCCACACCACGATCGGGATCGTCTTCTTCGGGCGATACCAGCAGGTTGATCCCGGGCTTCACGGTTTCGCGTGACGAGGTCATGACCTTCCACAGCGAGCCGTTGAGCAGCCCCTTGTTGGGATCGTTGCGCAGGCAGACCAGCTTGTCGCCGGCCTGCGGAAACGCCGCCGAAAATCCCTTCAGTTCGCGCAGCCGCTGATTGTAGCGCTTGCGCGTGCGGTTTGTGCCGACCAGCACCTGGTCGGCCTTCAGCACGAGATCCTGGTTCACCTGATCGCGGCCGATCACCTGCGCGGTGCCATAGTCGCCGTTGATGAACTCGCGCCCTTCGCGCACGTCGAGCGCCAGCCGGATGATCGGGTTGTCGCGTGCCTGCCGGTGGATTTCGGTGAGCAGGATGTCGGGCTCCTGCTCGGTGAAGAAGCCGCCGCCGGAGATCGGAGGTAGCTGACCGGGGTCGCCGAGCACGAGGATCGGCGTGCCGAAAGACAGAAGATCGCGCCCCAGTTCCTCGTCCACCATCGAGCATTCATCGACGATGATCAGCTTGGCCCTGGCCACCGGGCTCTGGCGGTTAAGCGAGAAGGTCGGGTTGATCGAGGTCTTGCCGGTGGTCTCGTCCTCCACCGCTTCCTCGCCACGCGGGCGATAGATCAGCGAGTGAATCGTGCGCGCATTGGTGGCGCCCTTGGCGCGCAGCACCTGCGCCGCCTTGCCGGTGAAGGCGGCGAACTGCACCTGCCCGTCGACATGCTCGGCAAAATAGCGCGCCAGCGTCGTCTTGCCCGTTCCTGCGTAGCCGAACAGGCGGAAGATCTGCGGCCGCCCGGCCTTCAGCCATTTCGCGACGGCCTTCAGCGCTGCGTCCTGCTGGGGGGAGAAATCCATCGGAGCGTGAGACAGGATTCGCGGTACGAGAGCAAGTTATGACTCTGCCGTGTTCACGACGCGAGGCGTACTCTCCGCTGGCTTGCTCCGTCCCAAGCGGTCATTTTCGACAGCCATGCGAACGGCAAGCCGAACAGCTTCCTCCAAAGAGACCCCACGTTGGCTTGCCAGCTCCTGTAGCAACGCTTCTGCCTCAGCATCATCAATCGAAAATGCCATTGCAAACCTCGAGTTTTCGTCTAGAACATAACATGAACAATCTGACGGGATTTGGCAATGGCAGTCGATCTACAGCGGCGCCGCTCAGCTCTGGAGGCGCTCTACGGTGTCACTGGATCAGAAGAGCTAGTGGCTGCGCTTCGCTGCTATGACATCAACGTGCCGCCTAGAACCGAGGGCCGCAAATCTTGGCATTGCGAAAACTATAGCATCTGTCGATTGCTGGCTTCGATCGCCGATACCGATTTGATTTCATTTCCATTTGCTTGCGTGAAACGAGAATCTCCTGACTACATTTTCACAATGGGCAGTATTGAAGTTGGCATTGAGATCACAGAGGTGATTGATCAAGGATTCGCAAAATATTGCGCGATTTCAGGAGAAAGAATTTCCAGACGTCTTGATTGACCTAGGCTTGTTCCGATACGGCGCGAGGAGGATGAACCCTCGAGATATGAGAGCCGCGCTCGCGCAAGAGGGCCTTCTCAGCGATGGCTGGGTTGGAGAAGCGCCGGAGCACGAGTGGGCAAAATTCGTTCATGATGCAATTATCCGAAAGAAAAACAGGCGCTCGCAATCGCATTTTAGAAAGTTCGAGAAGAACTGGCTTTTGATGTACGACAACCTCCATCTGCCGAACGTGAATCGGAAATTGGCCGTCGCCAAGTTAGCAAATCTATCTAAGGATTTATGGAATGAGATGGGCGACATCGACTACCTCATTATCGAGTCAGGCAGTACGCTCATAACTATGTCACCAGCATCGACGGCATTCCTGCCAGTCAATAATCTTTGGTAGAGCCCAAGAGTCGAGATAGCCCCTAGCCGAAATTCTGCCGATACGCGCGGGGCGTCATGCCTTTCATCGCCTTGAACTGGCGGTTGAAATTGGCGAGCGAGGCGTAGCCGACCGCGTGGGCGACATGCGCGATCGGCTTCGATGTGGCCGAAAGCAGCGCGCAGGCTTCGCCGATCTTCAGCCGCATCAGATAGTCCGAGACGCTCGTGTGGGTGTGCCGGGCGAACAGGCGGTGCAGGCCGGAGACGCTGAGCGCCGCCACCTCGGCCAGCTCCTGCATCGAGACGCCGCCGGCATAGTTCAGGTGGATATGGTCGAGCACGCGGTCGATCCGGCTGCGGTCGGCGCCGGCGGGCGCGGGATCGAGCGCACGGCTGGCCAGCGGCTCGGCATTGCGGTCGCGCGCCAGCAGCGCCAGCACGCGGATCAGCGAAGCCAGCCGCTCATCGGCGGCTTCGGCGAACAGCGTTTCGATCAGCGGCCGCGCTGCGCTGGCCGCAGCCTCGGAGAAGAGCAAGCCGGCCCCTGCCCGCGCCAGCACGGCCTCGACACCGCGCATCTCGACAAAACTCTGGCACAGCGCAGCCGCCCACTCGGCGCGGAACCACATCACCAGCGCCACATGCGGCGACGACGGATCGACCTTGCCGGTCGAGCTCCAGGTGTGCGGCAGGTTCGGGCCGATCAGCACCAGATCGCCATCGTCATAGGCTCCGATATGGTCGCCGATGAAACGCTGGCCGCGCGAATTGAGGGTGAGCGTCAGTTCGAACTCGGGATGGTGGTGCCACTGGAACGGAATGCCGTCGTCGAGCCGCCGGTTCAGCATCGGCCAGGAAGCGTCGCCGGGAGGCGGTACCCGTTCGAGAACTGGCTTCATCCTGCACCATCGCCATCACAGACGCCAGAATCGTATCAAGATTGGCCTGTGCGGTACAACACGAGGTTCCTTGGTGCGCTAAGGTTGATCTCACAAGAAACGCCGGAGGAAGCCATGCAGACGGAAGCGATCGCGCGCGATGCCCACCCGCGCACCACCAAGGTCACCACACAGTTGAAGGACATCGAGAAGACGTTGCCGCTGCGCGTGCTCTCGACCGACGACTGGCAGCACTGGGTGACCAAGGGCTACGTCATCGTCCGCCAGGCCGTGCCAGCCGCCAATGTCGAACGGCTTGTCGATCTTCTCTGGACGTTTGACGAGAAAGATCCGGCCGACCCGTCCACCTGGTACGCTCCGCAGCGCCGCGACCACCTGATGAAGGAGCTGAACGGCACCGGCATGCTGGAGATCTACAATCACCAGTATCTCTGGGACAATCGCATGGAGCGCCGCGTCTACGACGCCTTCGTCGACATCTGGGACCGCGAGGATCTGTGGGTCGCCATCGACCGCGCCAATTTGAACCCGCCGAAGAAGGTGAAGGGCAACCCGAACGGCTTCATCCATTGGGATGCGGACACCTCCATTCGCCCGCTGCCAATCGGCGTGCAGGGCGTGCTGTCGCTGAAGCAACAGGACGGAGATGTCGGCGGCTTCCAGTGCATCCCGGAACTGTTCAACGACTTCGACGCATGGGTGAAGACGCAGCCGGCCGACCGCGACCCCATGCATCCGGACACCACCGGGCTGAAGATCACCAACATCGACATGGAAGCGGGCGACCTGCTGATCTTCAACAGCCTGCTCGCGCATGGCGTGCGCCCCAACCATTCGGACGCCCGCGTGCGCATGGCGCAATACATCTCGATGTACCCCGCCGACGAGGACGACGAGGCCGAGCGTCGCGAGCGCATCCGCCTGTGGCGCGAGCGCGACCACCCGCGGCGCGACGCCTTCCCCGGCGACCCGCGCGAATGGGAGAAGCATAACGCCGAGACGGCGAAGCTGACGCCGCTCGGCGAGAAGCTGCTGGGCCTCAGGAACTGGCGCTGAACTGACCGGCGCGGCTGCGCTCCGGTGCGACCGCAGCCTTCGGCCAAGGCAGACAGGCCCATGCGTGTCAGCAGCCCGTCGGTTGAAACCGGTGGGCCTCTCGCCGACGCCCTGCCGGTCATCTCGCGCTCGGCGATGGCGGGGCGCTGTCGCAGAAGGATCTGGTGGCGCGCACCGCCGTCGAGCAGCCGACCATGGCGGCGACGCTGGCCCGCATGGAGCGGGACGGGCTGCTGCGCAAGCAGGCCCACCCGCGCGACCGCCGCAGCCAGCTCTACACGCTGGACCGGCACGCGAACGACGCCGTAGCCGGGTACGCATGGCAGCCTTGGCCGGCAACGAGGAAGCGCTGAGCGTTCCCACGCAAGAGTAGCACGCGCAGTGCCTGGCTCTGGTCGGGCGAGCGGTCGGGCGCCTCCGCCAACTTGAGGAGCAGGATGCTGCCTGAGGCCCTTGCAAGGATCCGCCGCGCCGCAGAAGATCAGCCGCGCTCTGGATCGTTCTCGAGCCGTATCGGCTGACCGTGCGGTGTCGCATGCGCGGCGCGTTCCCAAGCCGTCGCAAGACGGTCGACCTCGGCCGGCAGTGCAAGTCCCTTGCCGGCCAACAGTTTCTCCAGCGCCGCCAGCCAGTGCTCGTAGTAGTCGTGCCCGTCGCTCGCGGCGTCGGGTTGCTTCAGTTCGGCCGACAGCGCATCTGCCCAATCGGACCAGGAGAACAGCCCGCTTTGGTTGAGCGCGACAACCATGGCGAAAGCCTCCGCCTGCCATGGCTCCGAGAAGACCGGCGCGGCACCTTCGCCCGCAAAGCCGCCTGACTCACGCTGGCTCAAGGTAGCTTTCCCAAGCGTCGATCGAGATGCTGAGCATCGGGTCGCTTCCCTCGCCCCATATTTCGGCCCCGTCGAACAGCACGGTGTAGACCCATTCGGGGTTCTCCCCCTGTCCGTGCGCGTTGGTGTCAGGGAAGACATAACCGTCGCGCAGCGCATCGATCACGCCGAGCTTGCCGCGCGCGTAGCGCGGAAGCCTTGTATGGCCCTCCGGGCTGAAGTTCCTGGTGCGCACGCGGTCGCCAAGCTGGAATTTGCGTGGCACCGGCACCGGTCGGTCGCAGGGGCCGCCCCGCGCCAGCGCGGCGGGCACATCCGCCGCCTTCAGCACGCGCTTGGGCGTCGCAGCGCCGTCGATCGCCTCGCCCGCCGCCAGATCGCGGGCGCTGACGAAGCCGTGCCGCGCCAACAGCCGCTCCAGCCCCTTCATCCAGATCTCGTAATAGCTGGATCCGAGGTAATCGACCGGGTGCCGGTTCTCGCGTGCGTGCCGGCTCTCGTCGATGTTCCAGAACCCCATCGCGCCGGCGCAGAGCGTCAGCCCGAGCGCCCGCTTCTCCCACTCGGCATGGAAGATCGGCTCGTCGATCTCCGGTGCGACCGGGCCGAGCCCCATCTGCCCGCCAAGATCGTGCGGCCCGTTCATGCCGCCACCTTCGCCAGCCCGGTACCGATCATGCTGTCGCGTGTCACCAGCGCCGCCAGTTGCGCCTCATCGAGCCCGTCCGTGCCCTCCGGGCGCTGCGGCACGACGAGGTAGCGCAGTTCGGCGGTTGAATCCCAGACGCGGATCTTCTGACCCGGCGGCAGCGTCAGCCCGAACTCGGCGAGCACGCCGCGCGGGTCGATGACGGCGCGGCTGCGATAGGGAGGCGCCTTGTACCAGACCGGCGGCAGCCCGAGCACGCTCCACGGGTAGCAGGAGCACAATGTGCAGACGACAAGATTGTGCGTGTCATCGGTGTTGAACACCGCCTGCATGTGCTCGCCCTGCCGCCCGGCATAGCCGAGCGAGGCAATCGCCGCGGTGGCGTCACGCTTCAGCCAATCGGCGAAGTCGGCATCGCTCCACGCCTTCGCCACGACATGCGCGCCGTTGCGGGGACCGACCTTGTGTTCATAGGTCTCGACGATCGCGTCGATCGCAGCCGGATCGATCAGCCCCTTGCGGGTCAGGATCGTCTCCAGCGCACGCACCCGCGCGGCCATGCGGTCGAGTTCATTGTCGTGGTCGTGGGGCATGGGCTGACGCTACCGCCGCGCGCGTGCTACCACAACGGCGGATTTTCACTGCAGCATGGGCCACAGCGACGCCACCAGCAGCAGACCCATGCCGATGTTGAACCATTTCAGCCGCACGGGATCGGAAAGGAAGCCGCGCAGCGCCGTTCCGAAGCCGGCCCAGCTCGAGACTGACGGCAGGTTCACCGCGGCGAACACGAAACCGACGATCAGCACCGAGAGGAACGGTTGCTCCGGGCTGGTGTAGACGGCCATCGCGCTGACTGCCATGACCCACGCCTTCGGGTTCACCCACTGGAATGCCGCTGCCTGGAGGAACGTCATAGGCCGCGCGATGTGTTCCCGGCCGCTGGCGATCGATCGCGAGCTGGCGATGCGCCATGCGAGATAGAGCAGATAGGCACCGCCCGCGACCTTCAGCGCCAGATGCAGCGACGGAAACGCGGTGAGCACGGCGCCCAGCCCGAACCCCACGGCCAGCAGCAGCGACAGGAAGCCGGCACCGATGCCCAGCATGTGCGGGATCGTGCGTACGAAGCCGAAATTCACGCCTGACGCGAGCAGCATCAAATTGTTCGGCCCGGGCGTGATCGAAGTCACGAAGGCATAGAGCAGCAACGCTCCGAATGTATCGAGCGTCATGGGATTCTCCAAAGGTCTGGCATGCCGACCTGTTGCGTCAACGACGGCCGCCTTGCCGGCAGCGTCAGGTCAGGATGTGGCGCTCGGCCTGCCGCTACATTCCCTGCGGGCCGCGGTTCATGGAAGCGACGCCGGTGCGACAGATCTCGATCAGGCCGAGCGGCTTCATGATCGAAATGAACTGGTCGATCTTGGTGCCCTTGCCGGTGATCTCGAAGATGAAATGCTCGGTGGTCGCATCCGACACCTTCGCGTTGAAGGCTTCCGCCAGTCGGAGCGCCTCATTGCGCTCCTCGCCGGTACCAACGACCTTGATAAGCGCCAGTTCGCGCTCCAGCGGGCGCTCCTGCCCACGCTCCTGCGCAACGACGGTCAGGTCGACGACGCGGTGTACCGGCACTAGCCGTTCGAGCTGGTGCTTGATCTGCTCCAGCACATGCGGCGTGCCACGCGTCACCACCGTGATGCGCGAGAGGTGCTTTTCCTGCTCGGTCTCGGAGACAGTCAGGCTCTCGATGTTGTAGCCGCGCCCCGAGAAGAGGCCGATCACGCGCGCCAGCACGCCCGGCTCGTTGTCGACCAGCACCGAAAGCGTGTGATTCTCCGGCTTCTGTGTCTCCTTCGCGATGAAGTAGGCGGAACCGGTCGGTTGAAGCTGGGCGTTCATGAAACGTATCTCTTTGCAGTCAAGGCGTGAGGATGGGAACGGCGCCGGCAATCTTCTTGGCCCGGCGTTTGAACTCTTTATCGAAGCTCGCAACGCCTTCGCAGGCGCCGGAAGCTTGCAGGTGCATTGCATCCGCGAAATCAAGCCCGGTCGCATGTGAAGCAATCACGTCGGCCATGGCCCGGCGGTTGGAAAAGCTGATGTTGACGCTGGCAACCAGCGTCGCAAAGGTTCCGTTGATGTAGGTTCGGTCCAGTTGCATGACGCTGCGCAGCAGCCATTCCGTCTCCAGCAGGACGGAATCTGGAACGAAGATTTCCTTCTCGCTCAAAAGCGCGCGGGAGCGCCTCGCCTGTTCCGAGCCGTCGTCTACCAGCGCTCTCGCCTGCCCAGTCGTATCAACGGCGAGTGGCATCGAACCTCCGCGCAGCCTCTGCCAGCATCGCCCGGTCTATCTCGTCGTCCGACGGAAAAGGCTTGGCCGTACGCACGACGTGCTTCAGGAAAGCGCCGGCAGGAGCCTTTGGATACCGGGGATCGAAATCATCCACCGGCTGCACGAGGAAGCCGCCGCCCTGCGGTATGAACTCGACCTCGGTGCCATCCGTAATCCCCAGACCCTCGCGGATCTGCTTCGGGATCACGACCTGTCCCTTGCTCGACACCTTCGCCCTGATGTTCATGGCCAAATCCTCGCAGTAAGACGACGTAAGAGAACACATCTTACTTCGCCTTACTTCAAGCTTACACCAGCTCCCGGCCCTTGGCGTCGATGGCGTTCGCCACCACCTCGTCGGTCGCCTCGTCCGGCAGCAGCATCTCGTTGTGCGCCTTGCCCGACGGGATCATCGGGAAGCAGTTCGCCAGGTTGGCGACGCGGCAGTCGAACAGCACCGGCTGCTTCACGTCGATCATCTCCTGGATGGCGGCGTCGAGATCACCCGGTTTCTCACAGCGAATGCCGTGGCCGCCATAGGCCTTTGCCATCAGCACGAAGTCCGGCATCGCCTCGGTATAGGAGTGCGACAGCCGGTTGCCGTGCAGCAGCTGCTGCCACTGACGCACCATGCCCATGTACTGGTTGTTCATGATGAAGATCTTGATCGACGCGCCATACTGCACCGCCGTGCTCATCTCCTGCATCGTCATCTGCACCGAGGCGTCGCCGGCGATGTCGATGACGAGCGCGTCCGGATGCGCGATCTGCACGCCGAGCGCGGCCGGGAGGCCGTAGCCCATGGTGCCCAGCCCGCCGGATGTCATCCAGCGGTTTGGCTTCTCGAAGCCGTAGTGCTGCGCCGCCCACATCTGGTGCTGGCCCACCTCGGTGGTGATGTAGGTGTCCCGATCCTTGGTCAGCGCGTAGAGCCGCTGCACGGCATATTGCGGCATGATCACGTCGTCGTTCGGGCGGAAGGCGAGCGAATCCCGCGCCTGCCAGCGCGCGATCTGCTCCCACCAGGGAAGCAGTGCCTTCTTGTCGGTCTTGGCGGTGGCGCGCCACAGCCGCACCATGTCCTCCAGCACGCGGCCGACATCGCCCAGAATGCCGATGTCGGCATGCACGTTCTTGTTGATCGAGGATGGGTCGAT
Source organism: Rhizobiaceae bacterium (assembly GCA_050178915.1). Taxonomy (GTDB): domain Bacteria; phylum Pseudomonadota; class Alphaproteobacteria; order Rhizobiales; family Rhizobiaceae; genus JBFXAF01. The sequence continues at coordinate 26,854 of JBFXFO010000009.1, forward strand.
GTCGATGTGGATCTTCTTGGAGTTGGGCGAGAACGCATTGAGGCGCCCGGTGATGCGGTCATCGAATCGCGCGCCGATGCAGACCATCACGTCGCAATCGTGCATCGCCATGTTGGCTTCATAGGTTCCGTGCATGCCGAGCATGCCGAGCCAGGCCTTGCCGCTCGCCGGATAGGCGCCGAGTCCCATCAGCGTCGAGGTGATCGGGAAGCCGGTCAGCTCGACCAGTTCGCGCAACAGGTGGCTCGCCTCATTGCCGGAGTTGATGACGCCACCGCCCGAATAGATGATCGGACGCCTGGCAGTCGCCATCAGCGCCACCGCCGCCTTCACCTTCTCCAGGTCGCCCTGAATCTTCGGCTGGTAGCTCATCCGCGGCGCGCTCTGCGGCGGCGTGTAGGTGCCCTTGGCGAACTGCACGTCCTTCGGAATGTCGACCACCACGGGACCGGGGCGGCCGGTCGTGGCGATGTGGAAGGCCTCGTGGATGATGCCGGAGAGCTCGTTGACGTCCTTCACCAGCCAGTTGTGCTTGGTGCAGGGGCGCGTGATGCCGACCGTGTCGCACTCCTGGAACGCGTCGGAACCGATGAGGGTCGTCGGCACCTGGCCGGTGATGCAGACGAGCGGGATCGAATCCATCAGCGCGTCCTGCAGGGGCGTGACCGCATTGGTGGCGCCGGGGCCTGACGTCACCAGCATCACGCCTGCCTTGCCCGTGGAACGGGCGTAGCCTTCGGCCGCATGGCCGGCGCCCTGCTCGTGCCGCACCAGGATGTGCTGCACTTCATCCTGCTGGAACAGCTCGTCATAGATCGGAAGCACCGCGCCGCCGGGATAGCCGAAGATGTGCTTGACGCCGTTGTCCTTCAGCGCCTGCACCACCATCTCGGCCCCGGTCATTTCGCGCCGTTCGCTCGTTCCGCTCATCTCGTCCGTCCCTGCCGCCTGCCACGGCGTTTCAATCGTCTGCTGTCTGTCTCGGGCAACAAAAAAGGCCCCCAAGGGAGCCTGTGATCTGCGCATGGGGGGATTTCGCCCGGCGGCTACGCCGCCCTGCCCATGCGCAATCCTACGATGATAATGCACGTCGTCTTCATGGGCGCGGACAATAGTTGCGCATTTCCGCGGCTGTCAATGAGAAATCGACACCTCCCTCCTGCCCCATTCGAGACGTGACGCTGCGGAAAAATCCGCTGATAGTGCAGGTCCGTGGACGAGACGGCCGCCCCGCTCGGGAGCGAGCAGCATGCATCTGGGAGGATCCGAATGCTGGAAAAGGCCCTGAACGCGAGGCTGGCCGACGTTCTGGTTGCGCTCGCAACGACGCTCGAGACGGGCGACATCGACGCGGCGACGGCGCTGTTCGTCGAGGACTGCTACTGGCGCGACCTCGTGGCATTCACCTGGAACATCAAGACGATGGAAGGCCGCGACGCCATCCGCGCCATGCTGACCTCGCAACTCGCTGCAACGGCGCCGAGCGGTTTCAAGGCCTCGACGCGCCACGACGCCACCGAGAAGGACGGCGTTCTGGAGGGCTGGTTCACCTTCGAGACCGGCGTGGCGCGCTGCCGCGGGCACCTGCGCATCCGCGCCGGCAGGATCTGGACGCTCCTCACTGCCATGGACGAGCTGAAAGGCTTCGAGGAGCCGCTCGGCGTTCGCCGGCCGAACGGGCATCCCGAACCGGCGGCGGACGGCCACCGGGCCAGAAGCTGGACCGAGAAGCGGCAGGAGGAAGAGGCGGAACTCGGCCACACGCGCCAGCCCTATGTCGTCATCATCGGCGGCGGCCAGGGCGCGCTCGGGCTCGGCGCCCGCCTGAAGCAGCTCGATGTGCCGACCATCATCGTCGAGAAGAACCCGCGCGCCGGCGACAGCTGGCGGGTGCGCTACAAGTCGCTCTGCCTGCACGACCCGGTTTGGTACGACCATATGCCGTACCTCCCCTTCCCGCCCAACTGGCCGGTCTTCTCGCCGAAGGACAAGATCGGCGACTGGCTGGAGATGTATGCGAAGGTGATGGAGCTGAATTTCTGGGGCTCCACGCTCTGCAAGAGCGCGAAGTACGACGACAAGGCCGGCGAATGGACGGTCATCGTCGAGCGCGAGGGCAAGGAGATCGTCCTGCGGCCGAAACAGCTCGTCTTCGCCACCGGACAGGCGAGCCGCGCCAACATCCCGAAGCTGCCGGGCATGGACCGCTTCAAGGGCGAGCAGCAGCACTCCTCCCGGCACCCCGGTCCGGACGCCTATGTCGACAGGAAGACGGTGGTTGTGGGCTCCAACACGTCGGCACACGACATCTGCGGCGCGCTGGCCGAACTTGGCGCCGACGTCACCATGCTGCAGCGCTCGCCGACCCTGGTGGTCGGCGCCGGGCCACTGCATGAGATCGCCACCGGCGTCCTCTATTCCGAGCGCGCCGTGGCGAACGGCATCGACGTCGAGACGGCCGACTACAAGGGCGCCTCCATGCCCTACCGGCTGATGGGTGCCGACCAGAAGCCGCTTTACGACCGCATCCGCGCCGATGGCGCCGCCTTCTTCACCGCCCTCGAAGACGCCGGCTTCCGCCTCGACTGGGGCGACGACGAGACCGGCCTGTTCATGAAGTACATGCGCCGCGGCGCCGGCTACTACATCGACATCGGCGCTAGCCAGATGATCATCGACGGGAAGATCAAGCACCAGTACGGCCAGATCGACCACCTGACGGAAAACGCGGTCGTGCTGGAGAATGGCAACGAACTGCCGGCCGACCTCGTCGTCTACGCCACCGGCTTCGGCTCGATGAATGGCTGGGTCGCCGACCTGGTCGACCAGGCGACGGCCGACAAGGTGGGCCGCGTCTGGGGCCTCGGCTCCGGCACGACCAACGATCCCGGCCCGTGGGAAGGCGAGCCGCGCAACATGTGGAAGCCGACGCAGCAGGAGGCGCTCTGGTTCCACGGCGGCAATCTGCACCAGTCGCGGCACAATTCACTCTTCCTCGCGCTGCAGCTGAAGGCACGGCTGGAAGCAATTCCAACGCGGGTTTACGGCATCCCCGAGGTTCACCACAAATCCTGAGGCAGGCATGCGATCGTGGCCGCGCAACGCAGCCCTCTGCCTCGCCGTGTTGGTGGCGTCCTGCGGCGATCCGCCGACGGAGGCCGACCGTGCCGAACTCATCGGGACCTGGAACCCCGAGGACGCTTCCGGCCGCCCGATCGAGTTCAAGGCCGACGGCGTCTTCGACTACCGCTACGACCCGGTCACCGTGCTGCGGCTCGACTGGAAGCTGGAGCGCAAGGGGCGTGTCTCACTCACCTCCGCGAACGGCGTCACCCTGACCTGCTACTACGCGGTGGAAGGCAACGCGCTGTCGATCGACGACGGCTCGGGCAAGACCTGCGTCAGCCCCGGCATAACGCCGCCTTCCCCGATGCCGACGAAATTCAGCAGGGCATCATAGCCCTAAGCCGCTGGCGTTGAAGGTCTTTTGGCGCCTGAATAGCAGCACTCGCACGCAAGCGGTTCATGGCCGACGTGCAGTATTAACCCCTCTTACACCATGCGATCACACGTGAACTTAACTCCGGCCCGCTACGCGTTGTGGTGGGGCAGGATGCAGGGGAACGATTGAATGTATGTCGACCGCGACAAGGCCGGCGGCGAAACCACGTCGCAGGAACGGCGCACGGAGCGCCAGCCCGATTCGCGCGTCATGGGCCATGTCGTTCACTGCGACGGCGCCCGCGCCACCATCGCAGCCTATGCCGGCGACGCCGAGAACCCCGGAATGTGGGCGGTCGGCAAGATGGTCTCGATCGGCCTCTCCGGCATCCGCACGGTCGGCCTCGTCTACGCCATCGGCAAGTCAGACCATGTCTGGCTCGATGACGGCAACAACCCGATCGAGGTCAGCGTCGAGCTGGTCGGCGAAGTGCGCGACGATCCGCTTGCCGACAAGCCGGTATTCGACCGCGGCATCACGACCTATCCGCATATCGGCGCTATTGCGCACCGCATCCGTTCGCGCGACCTGGAGGCCGTCTACGACCTAGGCGGGCGCGGAGCGCTGCAGATCGGCCAGCTGTCGCAGGACGAGGCGATCGGCGCCTACATCGCCATCGACGAAACGCTGAACCGCCACTTCGCCATCGTCGGCACCACCGGTGTCGGCAAGTCGACCGCCGTTTCGCTGCTCTTGCGCAAGGCGATCGCCGCCCGGCCCGACCTGCGCGTTCTGATCCTAGACCCGCACAACGAGTTCGCCTCGTCCCTGCCCGATCATGCGGTGAAGATCGACACCAGCACGCTCGACCTGCCGTTCTGGCTGTTCCGCCTCGAGGAACTCGCCGAGGTGCTCTATCGCGGTCGCGAGCTGGTGGTGGAGGAGATCGACCTGCTGCGCGAGATGATCACGCAGGCCAAGCACCTCTACCGCAATCCGAGTGGCGGCACCTACATGCGTCGCGGCGCCGATGCTTTGACCGCCGACACGCCGGTTCCCTACCGCATGGCCGACCTGCTCAAGCTCATCGACGAGCGCATGGGCATGCTCGATTCCAAGAACGACCGCCCGGTCTATCGTGCGCTGCGCACCCGCATCGAGCAGGCGCTGAACGATCCGCGCTACCGCTTCATGTTCAATTCGCGTCTGATCGAGGACACGATCCACCAGGCGATCGGAAAGATATTCCGGGTGCCGCATGAAGGCCGTCCGGTCACCTGCTTCGAGATGGCCGGCATCCCGTCGGAAGTCGTCAACGCCGTCTGCTCGGTGCTTGCGCGCCTCGCCTTCGATCTCGCTCTGTGGAGCGAAGGCCGGCTGCGCCTGCTGGTCCTCTGCGAGGAAGCGCACCGCTACATGCCGGCCGACCAGCGGCTCGGCTTTGCACCAACCCGCCACGCGCTGTCGCGCATCGCCAAGGAGGGCCGCAAATACGGCTGCTATCTCGGCGTCGTCACGCAGCGTCCGGGCGAACTCGACCCGACCATCCTGTCGCAGTGCTCGACGGTCTTCGCCATGCGCCTTGCCAACGAGCAGGACCAGGCGATCATCCGCTCGGCCATTGCGGATTCGTCGGCTTCCACGCTCTCCTTCCTGTCATCCATGGGCCAGCGCGAGGCGATCGCCTTCGGCGAAGGCGTGGCGACGACCATGCGCATGAAGTTCGAGAAGATTGCACTCGACCTCTTGCCGGGCGCCGGCCGCAAGGCGGGAGCAGCGGTGGCGCCGGGTAATCCGGAAGACATTGACCTCGAAGCCATCGTCGAGCGCCTGCGCAACGTGCCGAAGGCAGCGGCGGCGGCAGCTCCCAGCTTCGCCGAGCCTGTCTCACCAAGCCGTCAGGCCGGCGATCCCGGCTTCCGCAAGCCGAGCGGCTTCGGCCATGGCGGACCGGATCCGGTGCAGGGCCAGCGGACCGGCACCGTGACCTATCGCCCGACGCTGGACTGAGCTCAGACTGGTGCTGACTGCACCTGCGCCGATTCCGGCACAGCGTTCGTTCGGGCCCGCCAGCCCCCTTGCCGAACATTTCAGCACCCGGTTTCCGGCGACCGGAGTGCAGCGCCACGCTCCGGCCTTGGTCTCACCGATGAACTCTAGGTGCTCTCCCTGCGAGTCGCTCGCGGCGGGCTGAATTGACGCGATCGCTTCGGCGCCAGGCACGGAGAAATCGAAGCGCTCACAGTCGACGTGGGGATCGAGGGCGGCCTGGCCTAGGCGCACACCCTGTTCCGGCCAAGGCGCTTTGCCTGGTAGAGCTGCTTGTCCGCGCGGCGATAGAAGTCCTCCGACGATTCCCGGCCGTCCCAGACCGCCAGTCCCACGCTTGTGGTGACGTTCAGCTTCGCTGTCCCGCTCGCGACCGGCGTCGCCGCGACCGCCTTGCGGATGCGCTCGGCCAGCTTGGTCAGCATCTCGATGTCGAGGTTTGGCGCCACCACCGCGAACTCCTCGCCACCAAGGCGCGCCACCACGTCGTGATGCCGGGTCATGTCCTTCAGGCAGTTCGACACCGCCTTCAGAACCTCGTCGCCGACATCGTGGCCGTGCGTGTCGTTGACCTGCTTGAAATGGTCGAGGTCGAGGATCATCAACCCCACCGGTTTGCCGATACGGCGGAACTCGGTGATGTACTCCTTCATCGCGTCGTCGAAGTAGCGGCGGTTCTGCATGCCGGTCAGCGCGTCGGTCAGCGCCGCCTGCTGCAGCGTCTCCGACCGCGCGCTGAGCGATTCCGTCATCGCCCGGAGCTTGCCCTCCTCGCGCACCTGCGTGCGCAAAAGCGGATAGATGAAGAACACGCCGAAGAAGAGCGCGGTGGCCAGCAGCACGCCGGTGGCGAAAAGCAGCTTGCCGAGGTAGCGGATCGCATCGATGCGCCGCTCGGCCTCGAGCATGGCGCCGGCTTCGCGCAGGATCTCGTGCGCATGCACAGTGATCACGCCCGCCGCGAGGATCACGACGATGAAAACGAAGAAAGCGGATTCCGACTTATGGAAACGCATCCGATCCCCAACCACTGCCGATCTTTTCGCACGTGCACACTTACGCTGGGTTAATTCGGAGCATCGAAACTGTGCCTAAAAGCACGGAACCCAGCTCGAAGACTCTGTATTCAAAGAGCAATTGTGCGTCGCCAGTGCGGCCCGAACTGCGTGCGAAACCATGTCGTCTGGCGCTTCGCATACTGCCGGGTCGCCGCCTTTGCCTGTGCCATTGCCTCCGCCTGCGACATAGCGCCGGTAAGCACTGCGCCAAGCTCCGGCACGCCGATTGCCTTCATCGCCGGCAGGCTCGGGTCGAGGCCGAGCGCCAGCAGGGCGCGCACCTCATCCAGCGCGCCGCGCTCGATCATCGTGTCGAACCGCCGCTCGATGCGCTCGACCAGCGTGGCGCGCTCGGGCTCCAGAACGATGAAATCGGCGCTGGCGACGTCGATCAGCGGCGTTCCGCGCGCGCCCTGCCAATCGAGGATCGAGCGCCCCGAATGCTCAAGCACCTCCAGCGCCCGCACGACGCGTTGTCCGTCGTTCGGCCGCAACTGTTCGGCCGCGGCCGGGTCCTGTTCACGCAAGATCGCATGCAGCGCCGGTGCCCCCCGCTCCTTCAGTGCCTCGCGCCAGCGTTCGCGCACAGGAGCCGGGATCTCCGGCATCTCCGACAGCCCTTCGACCAGCGCCTTGAAATAGAGGCCCGTGCCGCCCACGAAGATCGGCACCCGCCCCGCAAACGCGCCAGCCTCGTTGAGCCGGGTCACATCGCGCAGCCACGCGCCGGTCGAATAGGACTGCGAGGGATGCACATGCCCGTAAAGCTCGTGCGGCTGCTGCGCCAGTTCGTCCGCACCCGGCCGCGCGGTCAGCACCTCCAGCACGGAGTAGCCCTGCATGGAGTCCGTGTTGACGATCACGCCGCCGGTTCGCCGCGCCAGTTCCAGCGCATGCGCCGACTTGCCGCTCGCGGTCGGCCCCGCTATCAGGATCGCATTCATGACGAGGCCTGCGGCCTCACCCGCCTTGGAATTCCCCATGCCTCTCATCGCCACGCTGGTTTGCCCGACGGATGCGCGTGCGCTGCCGTCCAGTCTTGCGCATAAGGCCGCCAGTGCGGTCGGCGCAAGCAGCTTCGACGTGCTTGGCGACGACGTCGCGGTCGATATCCACCCCGCCGGTACCGACGCGGACGCTGTTGCCGTTGCCCTGCGCGCGGCGCTCGCCGGCGCGCCGGTCGATGTTGTGGTGCAGGAGGAGACCACGCGCCGTAAGCGCATCCTGATCGCCGACATGGATTCCACCATGATCGACCAGGAATGCATCGACGAACTGGCCGACGAGATCGGCATCAAGGACCGGGTTGCCGCGATCACCGCCCGTTCGATGAATGGCGAGATCGCCTTTGAACCGGCGCTGCGCGAGCGCGTCGCGCTGCTGAAGGGGCTTGGCGCGCTGGTGGTCGATGTGATCGTGCGCGATCGCCTCACCCTCAAGGCTGGCGGCAGGCAGCTCGTCGCCACCATGAACGCCAATGGCGCCTGGACGGCACTCGTCTCCGGCGGTTTCGACATCTTCACCAGCCGCATCGCCGCGATGCTGGGCTTTGCCGAAAACCGCGCCAACCGCCTGCTGGAGTCGGATGGCGTGTTCACCGGTCTGGTCGCCGAGCCGATCCTTGGCCGCGCGGCGAAGGCCGAGGCACTGCACGACATCGCCGGCAAACTGGGCCTGACGCCGGCCGACGCCATAGCGGTGGGCGACGGCGCCAACGACCTCGACATGATCAGGCTCGCCGGCACCGGCGTCGCGCTGCACGCCAAGCCAATCGTTGCCGAACAGGCGCGCGTGCGCATCGACCATTCCGATCTCACTGCGCTGCTCTACCTGCAGGGCTACCGGCAAAGCGACTTCGTCGGATAGCCAGCCATGCAGAAAGGCGGCCCATGGGCCGCCTTTTTCGATTCCGTTTCAATGCGTTGCCCGGCTTGCCGGACTCAATCCATGCGCAGGGTCACGAAGCGCAGTTCGCCGCTCTTCGACGACAGCATGAGCAGCGCGTTCTTGCGCCCCTGATCCTTCAGCGCGGTCACCCGGTCCATCGCATCCTTCGGCGAAGAAACCGATTCCTGCGCGATCTCGGTGATCACCTCGCCGGCGACGATGCCGCGCTCCGCCGCGACCGAATTCGGCGCGACTTCCGACACCACCACGCCCGAGACATCGGGCGAGATGCCGAACTTGGCGCGGGCGTCGTCGTTGAGCTCGGTGACGGTCATGCCGAACAGATTGGCAGTCGCCAGCGGCTGGCTGTCCTCGGGAGCGGCGCCGCTCGTCTCGGCCTCGGCCAGCTTCTCGCCGTCCTCGAGACGGCCGAGCGTCACCTTGACGGTCTGCTCGACACCCTTGCGCACGATCACGACGTCGACTGCCTTGCCGACCGGGCTCTCGGCCACGACGCGCGGCAGGTCGCGCATCTCGTGGACCGGCTTGCCGTCGAAGGTGACGATGACGTCGCCCGGCTGGATCTCGCCATTGTCGACCGGGCCGCCCTTGATGATGCCCGCCACCAGCGCACCCTTCGCCGTGGTCATGCCGATCGATTCGGCGATCTCGTCCGTCACCGGCTGGATGCGCACGCCGAGCCAGCCGCGGCGCGTCTCGCCGAACTCGCGCAGCTGGTCGACGACGCTGAGAGCGAGCTTCGACGGGATCGAGAAGCCGATGCCGATCGAGCCTCCCGAAGGCGAAATGATCGCCGTGTTGATGCCGATGACCTCGCCCTTCATGTTGAACAGCGGGCCGCCGGAATTGCCGCGGTTGATCGCGGCGTCGGTCTGGATGAAATCGTCATACGGCCCGGAGTTGATGTCGCGGTTGCGCGCCGACACGATGCCGACCGTCACGGTTCCGCCAAGGCCGAACGGGTTGCCGATCGCCATCACCCAGTCGCCGATGCGCATTGCATCCGAATCGCCGAACGACACCGCCTTCAGCTTCTTTGTGCCGGGCTCAACCTGCAGCACCGCAATGTCGGTCTTCGTGTCCTTGCCGAGCAGCTTTGCCTTCAGCTTCGAGCCGTCGGCGAAATTCGCCTCGATCTCGTCGGCGTCGGCGATGACGTGGTTGTTGGTGATGATGATGCCCTTTTCGGCATCGACCACGAAGCCGGAGCCGAGCGACTGAACCTTCTGCTCGCCCGAGCGGCCGCCACGATCCTTGAAGAAATCGTCGAAGAAGTCCTGGAATGGCGACCCTTCCGGCAGCTGCGGCATCGGCACCGAGTCGGGATTCTCCGTGCCCTTCACCGTCTGCGAGGTCGAGATGTTCACCACGGCGTCGAGCAGACCCTCGGCGAGGTCGGCGACCGATTCCGGCCCGTGGCCGGGCAGCGTCTGGACGTAGGCCGGCTGCGCTGCCGCGAGCAGCAGCGCCGCGGCGAAGCCGGCCACTACCGCCTTGCGGGCCGCGGGAACAATCGAGATCGGGCTCATGCAATGGCTCCGGCTAGTACCTGAAAAAATTGGGAAATGCGCGTGGACGCCTCGACCGGGAGACTCGCCAGAGAATACGGCGCGTTTTGGGCCGTGCCCACAGGGCCCCTTAATAAAAGCTGCGTTACCCGCGCACCAGCCAGACGATGCCGACGCCAATGATCGCAGCCGCTATGCCGGTCAGCCGCAGCTGGTTTTCGCTGGACGCGAGAACCATTGTCGCGAGCCGCCGGGCAAGTCCCGGCAGCCCGCCATAGATCACGCCTTCGACCACCAGCAGCAGACCGACCGCGGCGACGAAGTCGTTCACGCCGGCCCTATTGGGCCGGCGTCGTGGTCGTTTCGCCCGTGGCGGGCGCTGCAGGCGCAGGCTCGACAGCACCCGTCTGCGAACCGTCCGGCGGCGTGGCGGTGCCGTTGGCCGGCGGCGTCGTGCCGCTGGTCGGGGGCGCACCGTTGGCGCTGTTGAAGAAGCGGAAGAACTCCGAGTCCGGCGACAGCACCATGGTCGTGGCGCTCGGGTCCAGCGCCTGCACGTAGGCGTTCATCGAGCGGTAGAAGTCGAAGAACTCCGGATCGCGCTGGAAGGCGGTGGCGAACACGGCGTTGCGCGTCGCTTCACCCTCGCCTCGCTTGATTTCCGACTCCTTGCGCGCCACGGCGACGGTTTCGACGACCTCGCGGTCGGCACGCGCCTTGAGACGCTGCGCCGCCTCGCGACCCGAGGCACGCAGACGCTCGGCTTCCGCCAGGCGTTCCGCTTTCATGCGCTCGTAAGTCTGCTGCGAAACCTCTGCCGTCAGCTCCGTGCGGCGGATGCGGACGTCGGCAATCTCGATGCCGAGCGAGTTGGCGTCCGGCCGCAGCTGGTCGCGCACTTCGCGCATCATCTGCGCGCGCTCTTCCGACAGCGCCGCCTCAAAGCCGCGCAGACCGTAGACACGGCGCAGCGCCGCGTCGAAGCGGGTGCGCATGCGCTGCTCGGCCAACTGCACGCTGCCCGAAACCTCGGAGCGGAACCTGCGCGGATCGCTGATCCGGTAGGTCAGGAACGCGTCCACCTCGTAGAACTTGCCGCCCGAGACCTGCACGCGGATGTTGTCGAGGTCGAAGCGCAGCAGCCGGTTCTCGATGATCTGCACATTGTCGGCCTCGAAGAAGGAGAACGGCATCTTGAAGTAGATGCCTGGCTCCGTCTTCACGTCGACGATCTGACCGAAGCGCAGCACAAGTGCCTGCTCACGCTGGTTCACCACGAAGATCGAGGAATAGGCGAGGAAGAGGATGACGGCGACGATGACGCCAATGACGGGAAGTCTGCTCATCAGTTTGCTCCCGAATTGGCGCGGCGCTGCAGTTCCGGCAGCGGCAGATAGGGCACGACGCCCTGGCCGTTGCCGCCCTCGACGATGACCTTGTTGGAGCCGCGCAGGACGCGTTCCATGGTTTCGAGGAACAGGCGCTTGCGGGTCACGTCTGGCGCCTTTGCATACTCGTCGTAGACCGAGACGAAGCGCTGCGCCTCACCTTCCGCTTCCTGCACGATGCGGTTCTTGTAGGCTTCCGCCTCTTCGATGATCTGCGCGGCTTCACCGCGCGCCTGGCCAAGCCGCTGGTTGGAGTACTGGTTCGCCTCCTCGACGAAGCGGTCCTCGTCCTGCTCGGCGCGCTGCACCTCATCGAACGCATCCGCCACTTCGCGCGGCGGTGCCACGTCCTCGATGGAGATGGCGTTGACGGTCATGCCCGCGCCGTAGCTGTCGAGGGTGGCCTGCACGATCCCGCGCACGGTGTCGGCGATACCCTGGCGGTCATCGCGGAAGATGTCCTGCGCCGGACGCCGTCCGACGGCTTCGCGCATGGCGCTCTCGCCGACCTGCCGCAGCATGTCGTCCGGCTCCGCCACGTTGAACAGATAGGCGCGCGGGTCGGAAACGCTGTAGGCGATGGAGAATTTCACATCGACGATGTTCTGGTCGCCGGAGAGCATCAGCCCGGTGGCGACGTTGCCGCGCGGATCGCCGATCTCGACCAGCTTTTCGGCCGTGTTGGCGATCTCGACGGTCTCGATCGGCCAGAGCATGAAATGCAGGCCGGGCTCGGAGACCTCTTCCTTCGGCTTTCCAAAGCGCAGCTCGACGCCGATCTCGTCCGGCTGGACGGTGTAGATCGACTGGAACAGCCAGAACGCCACGACGAAGAGGCCTATCAGGCCGATCACGACGGGATTGGTGCCGCCGCCGCCCGGCAGGGCGCGCTTCAGGCGGTCCTGGCCGCGGCGGATGATGTCCTCGAGGTCAGGCGCCGGTCCCTGCGGGTTCTGCGGGCCGCGCGGACCCTGGCCCCATGGGCCACCGCCGCCGCCATTGCCATTTCCTCCACCGCCACCGCCGCCCCATGGGCCGCCGTTGCCGCTCTGATTGTTCCAGGGCATCGAAATCCTTCCGGTTGCTCGAGGATGGGGGCGCGGCCCGGCGTCCCCCCGACTAACTTTGTATGTTTTGACTTCTATAAGATCGCCGCCCGCCGCTTTCAACGCGGCAAGCCGGCGCCACGCAAGAAAGCAGGCGGGCAAACCGCGGCCGGGAGGGCGACCTATCGTCGCTCGTAGACCACGTAGCGGGTCGGATGGCTGTCTTTTTCGCCGGCCGGGACGTCCTCGCTGCTGACGACAGCCCATACAGCCGGATCGATGGGTGGAAAGCGCGTGTCGCCGTCAAAAGCGGCCAGGACATGCGTCACATGCAGCCTGTCGGCCTTGGGTAGCGCCTGTTCGTAGACCGTGCCCCCGCCGATCACGCAGATCTCGTCGGCGCCGGCCATGCAGCGGCCGCGCACGCGCGCCAGCGCCAGCGCATCGTCGAGCGATTGGACGATCTCGGCGCCTTCGGCCGAGAATCCCGTGTCGCGCGTCATCACGATGTTGAGACGGCCTGGCAACGGCCGTCTGGGAAAGCTCTCCCACGTCTTGCGGCCCATGACGATCGGCTTGCCCATCGTCATGGCCTTGAAGCGCTGGAGATCGGTGGAGAGCCGCCACGGCAGCCCGCCGTCACGCCCGATCACGCCATTCTGCGCGATCGCGACGTGTATCGCGACATCCATCACTCTGCGCCGCTGTCGCCTGCCCCGCTGGTCGGCGCGGCGCCGCCTGCGCGTGGCGCGCCCTGCTGCGGGCCGGGGATCATCGGCGCTGCCTCCTTGCCGCCGAGCGAACGATCGGCGGAAGGCTCCTCCGGAGCTGGCTCCCATTTCTTCAGGATCAGGATGTCGACATCGCGCGCCGGATAGTAGTCGGTCGCGTTGACCTCGAAGGTGGTCGGGCCGGTCTTCTTCACGCCGTCGCCGCAGAACGACACGATGTGCTTGGGGTCGCCCTTGTCGACGGTCAGCTTGAATTTTCCGATCGTCCCGGTCGCCCAGTTCCCGCCAGTGGTCAGCACGTAGGAAATGCGCGTTTCGAAGAGCGGCGGATAGCCGTCCGGATTCTCTTTCGCCGATTTCAGCACGGCGTTCTTCACCGGCTCGTCGAGGCAGTATTTCTGCACGTAGCGATCATACTCGCCCTCGAACTTGCCGTCGAAGTAGAACGTAAGCCCGGCCGAACCGCCGACGCTCGGCTTGTAGCTGTGCGAGACTTTGACCTGCTTGTCGCCGGCAAATATCGCCTCCCACCAGAAGGTGGACTTCAGCCTCCAGAAGGGCGAGCGGTGCTTCTTCATGCCCTCGCCATCGTCCCATTCGGGCGTGATGATGATGCCGCGCTCAACCCAGTCCTTCTCGGTCGCGTCGGAAATCTTGTCGAGCGCCTTTTCCGTCTCCTCGCCATACGGATTGAGCGGGATGCCCTGCGCCTCCAGCTCCTTCGTCACATCGACGCCGACCGCGAACGCTTTCTGCTCGAGCTGGGCATTGATCGGCTTGCCGTCCATGGTGACGGTGAAGTCGAGGAAATTGTCGCTGCCGCTGTCCGGGATGCCGGCCATGTAGAACGGGTTGCCTTCGATGTCAGGCATCGGAAAGGCGACGATGGTCCGTACCTCGTTTGGCTCGTGATTGGTGAAAACGTAGTCGACCTTCACCTGCTCCTCCGAGATGAACAGGTCCTCGCTGTCCATCGAGATGGCGTCGGTGCGCGACAGGATGAGCCCGCCAGTGCCGAGCTCGGCGGTGGAGTCATTGGCGAGAGCAGGCAGCGGCGCGCTGGCCAGCAGCGCGAGAAGCAAGCGACGAAGCATCATGCTGGACCCCCCAAAGGTCGATTGTGCCCGGATGCAGGTATGCGGGGATGCTCCGGGTCGATCAAGGCGCAATTTTGGCCCGCGCCGATCCACCCGGAAATGGTTTGGACCGGGCTTCGAGCGTCAGACCGCGATGGGCGCCTTGATGGAGGCGTCCGCCACATACCCTTCGAGGCGGAAATCCTCGTAGCGGAAGGCGAAGAGGTCCTCGACCGCCGGATTGATCCACATGGTGGGCAGCGGCTTCGGCGTGCGCTTCAGCTGCTCCTGCGCCTGCTCGAAATGATTGTGGTAGAGGTGCGCGTCGCCGAGCGTGTGAACGAAGTGGCCGGGCTCCAGCCCGGTCACCTGCGCCACCATCATGGTCAGAAGCGCGTACGATGCGATGTTGAACGGCACGCCGAGGAAGATGTCGGCCGATCGCTGGTAGAGCTGGCACGACAGCCGCCCGTCCGCCACGTAGAACTGGAACAGGCAATGGCACGGCGGCAGCGCCATGCCCTCGATTTCCGCCGGGTTCCAGGCGCTGACGATCAGCCGGCGCGACTGCGGGTTGCGGCGGATGTCGTTGACCAGGTTGGCCATCTGGTCGATGGCGCCGCCGTCGGGCGCCGGCCATGAACGCCACTGCGCACCATAGACCGGACCGAGATCGCCGTTCTCGTCGGCCCATTCGTCCCAGATCGTCACGCCGTGGTCGTTCAGATATTTGATGTTGGTATCGCCGGCGAGGAACCAGAGCAGCTCGTGGATGATCGATTTGAGATGCAGCTTCTTGGTCGTCAGTACCGGAAAGCCTGCCGACAGATCGAACCGCATCTGGTAGCCGAACACCGAGCGCGTGCCGGTACCGGTGCGGTCGGGCCGGTCCGAGCCCTGCTCAAGCACATGAGCCAGCAAGTCGAGATATTGCTGCTCGGACGTCATGGCACTGGTTCTGGCGGCTGGCTGGCGCATCGAAGCGCTTAGACAACGATTCTGCCGACGCGCCCAATCAATTCACAGGCAACAGCCTGTGGAAGTCGGGGATCGGGCGGCGTCCGGACACGCCGGCTTCCATTTCGCTGACGGCCTGCCTATATGTACCCCGTCAGCTTGCTGACTATGGCGATAAACGGCCGATGTAATAAACCATTCGGACCCGGGGGCGGTACCCGGCGCCTCCACCACAAGCCGCCGAGCCTTGAACAAAGGCAGTTGTCGGCGGCTTCTGATGGGGGCGAAATAGGATCGACGAGGGTGTAAAGATCGCGCTTTTGCCCGGCATTGTACCACCGTTATCGGGCTAACCTTATAGTTGCCAACGACAACTATGCTGAGGCACGTCTCGCTGCTTAATGCGGCGCGATAGTCTCAATTCAAGCCCTGCAGGGTAGCACTTGCAGGCGGGGTTCGGAGGTACCTGGCAACAGAAACCTCCACTTCCCCCCTTCCCCAACGTCTTTTCCCGCGTACGCAACCTCGGGCCTCTCCGCGCATTTCTGGCGTCGCGCAGTGCATTGGAAGCGGGGAGAGAGAAGCATGGAACTGAAGCGCGAAGCCGCCCGCATGGGCATCATGAAGCCCGAAGATCTGGCGCTGCTCAGCCGCGTGCTGGACCGCACGCTTCCGGCCGGCGCCGGCCCGCTGGAGCGGGAGTTCCACGCCGTTACGCTCGTGAACCTGTTCACGGCCGGCGAGCGCAGCGAGGATGCGCTCGTCACCGCCTTCGCCGGCTTTGGGACGCGCGCCGATCAGGCGGCCTGACACCCCCGCGCGGCCATTCGCCGTTAACCGGTAGCTGCTAGGGTGCGTGCGACGTTGGGTGCGTGGCGGGATGCGTCATATGCGTTTGCCGCGCGCGTCGCCTTGGATTAAACGTAAATGGCCCGATTCAAGTGTGGGAAATGGCCGAAGACCTCATCCGCTACGACATCCTCTGTCAGGAAGCCCTGCGCGGCGTCATGCGCAAGGTGCTGACGGAGGTCGCGCGCACCGGCCTGCCGGGCAACCATCATTTCTTCATCACCTTCGTGACCGGCGCTCCAGGCGTGCGCATTTCGAGCCGCCTTCGCGAGCGCTATCCGGAGCAGATGACCATCGTGCTCCAGTTCCAGTATTGGGACCTGAAGGTCACCGACGCCGGCTTCGAGGTCGGCCTGTCCTTCTCCGACGTGCCGGAGCGGCTTGAAATCCCCTTCTCGGCGGTGCGCGGTTTCTATGATCCCTCTGTCAATTTCGAACTCGAGTTCGACGTGAAGTCGGAGGTTGCCGCTCCGGCAGCGAATACGCCGGCCATCCGCAAGCCGGAGGCCGTTCCTTCAAAGCCGGCACCGGCTGCGAAGAAGGCCGAGTCGAAGCCGCGGGCCGAGACGCCGCGTCCGACGGTGGTCAAGCCGGCGCCCGAAAAGGCGAAGGACGAGTCCCCGTCGAAGGGTGCCGACGTCGTCTCGCTCGACGCCTTCCGCAAGAAGTAACCGCCTGTGACGGGCGAGATCGTCAATCTCCGCCAGGCGCGCAAGCGCAGGGAGCGCGACGAGCGCGACGAGGTTGCTCAGCGCAATCGCGCCATGTTCGGCCGTCCGAAGGCCGAGCGCGAGTTGCAGCGCCGGAACGCGGAACAGGACGCCGCCCGGCTGGATGCGCACAGGCGCGGCGAATCGGATCGCTGAGCGATTGCCGGCAATGAGCGATGTGCGCAAGCGATCGGTGACCATCCGCGGTCACCGCACCAGCTTTTCCCTCGAACAGCCATTCTTCGATGAACTCGCCGGTATCGCGCGCCAGCGCGGCATGAAGCTTGCCGCCCTCGTCTCCGAGATCGACGAGACGCGTCCGCGCGACAGCAACCTGTCGTCGGCGTTGCGTATCCATGTTCTCGAATGGGTCAGGAACCGCGCGGGCTGAGCAGGCGAAGCCCCGACTATGCGGTGGCGCGCGAGATTGCTGAGGCCTTTGTCTGGCGACCCTTACTGGGTCGCGCCCTGCTCGCTGAAGAACGTATCGAGCGTGGGATCGGCGAACGGGGAATCGTTAGCCTCCGCGCTTGGATCAGGGCGCGGCGCCGCTTGTCTCTGGGCAGCCTTGCGGGCTTCCTCCGCCTTCTTCTGCTCGGCGACACGCTTGGCGATGACCGCCAGTTCGGCTTCCTCGCGGGCGCGAGCCTCGGCCTCGGCCTGCGCTGCGGCTTCAGCCTTGCGTTTGTCGTCCGCCAGCTTCTTCGCCACGACTGCAAGCGCCGCCTCCTCCTCCGCGCGCTGCCTGGCTTCAGCGCTTGCGGCCGCTTCAGCCGCCGCCCTGGCCTCGGCTTCCGCTTTCAGGCGCGCCTCCTCCTCGGCGCGCTGGCGCGCTTCCTCATCCGCTTTTGCCTTGGCCTCCGCGTCAGCCTTGGCCTTGGCCTCCGCGTCAGCCTTGGCCTTCGCCTCGGCTTCCTCGCGCGCCTTGCGCTCAGCCTCCTCGCGGGCGCGCGCACGCGCCTCCTCTTCCTGCTTCAGCAGCGCCTCGGCGG
Organism: Rhizobiaceae bacterium; assembly: GCA_050178915.1. Taxonomy (GTDB): domain Bacteria; phylum Pseudomonadota; class Alphaproteobacteria; order Rhizobiales; family Rhizobiaceae; genus JBFXAF01. The sequence continues at coordinate 44,568 of JBFXFO010000009.1, forward strand.
CCTTGTCGCGTTCGGTCTGCAGTGACGCGTAGTAGCGAACCTCGCGGCGCAGCCTCTGCTTTTCGAGCAGCACGGCCTGCATGGCCTCGACGCGCGCCTGCTCGATCTCCAGCGCGCGTTGCGTGAGGAATTGCGCCAGCGGCTCGGTATCGAGCGAAGCGACGATCGCCTCCAGCGGACCTTCCGCGCTGAAACGCACCAGCGGCTCGGAGCCGACCAGCGCCTCGTCGCCGGCCGCGTAGACGATCTCGCCGGCGGCTGCGACGCTGGCAGTACCGAAATCGGCGCGCAGATCGGCGTTGATCGCAGCGGCGGCGTTCTCGAACCGCGCCGGCGGCGCCCGCAGCGTGCCGTTGGCGATGGTGAAGGCGATCTCCGCCGGTTCCGCGGCGAAATTGCCGCCGCCGACCAGCGCTGGCGCGAACCCCGCGACCTTGGTGGCGTCGATGTCGCGGCCGACGGCGTTGGCCTGCTCGATGATCGCCGGCAGCGCATCGGGATTGAGCGCGGGAACGATCAAGCCGCTCACCGTGGCGGTGCCCGACCCGTTCATCGCCGCGATCATGCCGCCGATCGACTTCCCGCTCGCCGTCAGATTGGCAGTGATTTCGGCGCGGCCCGCGATGCCGGTACCGGGCAGCAGCATCGAAAGATCGGCGTTGGCCAGCTTCACCTGCGAGGAGAACAAGGCTGTGCCGCCGGTGTTCTTCAGTTCGAACAGACCAGTGACATCGCCATCGTCGGCCTTCGCCTTGAGGTCGGAGACGCGCAATCCATCGGTGTCGAGCCGCAGCGTAAGCGATGCCTCGTTCACCGTGCCGAGCAGGCCGGCGGAAATGGCGCCGGCCTCCAGCGCGATCTCGGCGGTAACGCCGGCGCCCGCGGTCGGCACGAATGGTGTCTCCGGCCAGCTGATGCCGTCGCTGTCCATGGCGCCATCGCCGAGCACGATCGCGATGGCGGGCGCCAGGTCGATGGCGTCGGAGGCGAGCGTTCCGGTCGCGTGCAGGACGCCGTTCGTGCCCGGTGCCAGCGCCAGCGCGCCTGACAAGGCGCTCTCATTGATTGTGCCCTTGAGGGCGTCGAGCTTCAGCGCGTAACCGTCGAGCGTCACGTCGGCGGCGATGTCGAGACCCGTGCCGAAACCCATGCCGGGCAGCGTGACGCCGCTGGCCAGCAGCCATGGCTCGATGTCCGCCGCCTGCAGCGTCGCCGCACCCTGCGCTGTGATCGCCTCGTCGGTGAAGGCGATCGCCCCATTGTAGTTGGCCGATGCGTCGGTGCCCTTGAATGCCAGCACGGTGCTCAGGCCGTCCCGGGCGATCCCCTTCAGCGTCAGGGTGGTCTCGGCGGCGCCGACCGACTGCACCGGCAGGATCGGCACGCCGTAAAGCGCCAGCAGCGCCGAAGCATCGTCATTGGTGGCGGTGAAGGTCAAGTCGAGCGGCCGGTCGGTCGCGACGCCGTGATCGAAGCTGCCGTCGAGTTTCAGATCGTAGCGGCTGCCGCCCAGCGTACCTTTCGACGCCAGCGTCAGCGCCACGCCGCTCTGCTCGTCAGGCTGCAGCGTCGCCTGCATGTCGAGTTCGGCCTCGGCGAGCAGGCCGGGGTGCGCGGCGGCGCGACGAGCGAAGGCCGTCGCCAGCCCGCTGTCCGGATAGGCCGCGGCCAGAACCGATGCCAGCGGTGCGAGGTCGGCGCCGGTGATGCCGAGGTCGAGCGTGCCGTTCGGTCGGCCGGCAAAATCCTTGAGGCGGCCCGTCGCGCTCAGATTGGCGCCGGCCAGGCCGCCGATCGCGAGGCGATCGATCTCAAGAGTGCCGCCGCGAATGCGCATTGCGGTATCGACCGTGTCGGCCGTTAGCCCTGCGGCCGCCACCGGTCCGGCCTTCAGCGCTACATCGACGTCCGTGTCAGCCGCGCGGTTCACGCCACCGTCGCTGACGACCAGCGAGGCGAAGGCCGACAGCCCGTCAAGGTCGAGCGCGCCCCCGTCGAGATTGAAGGCAAGCGTTTCGCGCGCGCTCTCCGGGGTCTTGCGGTCGAGCGTGCCCCGGAATTTTGCGCCCCCGAGGATCAGCTCCATGTTGCTGAACTGCTGCCGC
>JBFXFO010000010.1:0-45625 GCA_050178915.1 Rhizobiaceae bacterium
GTCGAGCGCTTCGATGCCGGCGACGAGATCGCTGGCGCCGTTGGCGAGCCTGCCGCCGCCGTCGACGAATTCATCGAGCCTGGCATCCTCGGGCAGCTTCTGCGCCATCTGCGCGATGCCGTCACCGAGTGCGGAGACGCCCGACGTCAGCCTGTCTACGCCGCCGGCCAGCGTGGTGGCACCATCGCCGAGCTTGCGGCTGCCGGCGCGGGCGGCCGACAGGCCGTCCTCGATCTGCCCGGCGCCCTTGCGCAGCTGGCTGGCGCCGTCCGCCACCTTCCGGCTGCCGAACGGCAGCTCCTTCGACTTCTCCTGCATGGTGGCGAGGCCGGATTCGAGCTTGCCGGCACCGGTACGCAGCTTCGACAGGCCGGCTCCGAGATCACGCTGGCCAGCCGCCAGCTGGGCAGCGCCGCGGCGCAGCCGTGCCAGATCCTTTTCGGCCGGAATGTTGTCGTCGATGGTGCGGATGCCGTCGCCGAGCTTGCGCATGCCATCGACAAGCGTAGCGCCGGCCTGGCCGTAGTCGGTCACGCCCTGCTGCAGCGCGCGCGAGCCGTCGAGCAGGCGGCCGACGCCATCCTTGAGCCTGCCGATGCCGTCGGCGGATTCGCCGGCGGTGCGGAGAACCACTTCCCAGCGGTTGCGGTTGAGCGTCTCGTTGACCTGGTGGCCGAGTTCCGCAGCGAAGCGGCGGGCGATGCCGCCCGTGGTGTAGTCGTTGCCTTCCGACAGAACGATCCTGATGCGGCCCGAACCGGGCGCTGCGCCAGGCACGGCATTGGCGCTGAAATCGGCCGGGATGACGATGGCAAAGGCGAGGTCGCCGCGCTCCACGGCGGCATGCGCGGACGCCTCGTCGCCGCCGGCGCGGAAGCCGAAATCATGGCTGGCGCCAAGACGCGCGGCCAGCTCGTCGCCGACATTCACCGACCTGCCCTGAAAGACAATGCCGCGATCGAGATTGACGATCTCGACCGGCAGCTCCGCGGTACGCGAGACCGGGTCCCAGACGCCGCCGAGATAGATGAGGATATAAAGCGCCGGAAACGAGGCCACGACGAGCACTGCCCCGGCAAAGCGCGGAAAACGGCGGAGCATGCGCAGATCGTCGCCGACGACGCCGAGCAGGTCGCGTGGCGTAGCAACGACACGGCGGAGCAGACGCCCGAACCAGCCCTTTTGCGGCAACACGGCACTGCCGTCCGGTGCATCCGATGCCACTCCATCCGCCCTGTCGGTCATCACACACGTCCTCAAGATCATCCGAACGAACCGTTCGGTTCGATTTGACATAGTCGGGCGCTGCCGCTAGATCAAGCGAAATCGAACCGATTGGTTCGATAAAGGTGACAAGATGGCCAAAGCCGAACCCAGGAATGTGACACAGCGCCCGCGGCGCGAGGCAGGACGCGACCCGGAGAAGCGGCAGCAAATCCTGGAAGGCGCCTATCGCGTGTTCATGCAGATGGGCTTCGACGCCGCGTCGATGAACGACATCACGCGCGAGGCGGGCGTGAGCAAGGGTACGATCTATGTCTACTTTGCCGGCAAGGACGAGCTTTTCGCGGCACTCGTCGAGGAGCAGCGGGACAATTTCACCGCCGGGCTGGAGACACCACTGACAGATGCCTCGACGCCGCGCGAGGCGCTGACCGAATTCGGCCGCCGGCTGGCGCAGCTGACGACGCGCAAGGAGGTGGTGCGGGCCCAGCGCATCGTCATCGGCATCGGCGAACGCAAGCCGGAGCTGGCGCGCGACTTCTTCTCCACAGGCTATCTGGCGACGCTCGACATGCTGACGGCGTGGCTGGAACGACGGCCGGCGGCGGAGCGCAAGGCGATGCCGGACTGCCGCCGCGCGGCCATCCAGTTCGTCGATCTGTGCGCCGGGCAGCTGCTGCGCGAGCGGCTGTACATGCAGCGCGGACCGGCGACGGCGCGCGAGATCGACGCCAGCGTGCTGCCTGCCGTGGACATGTTCTGCCGCGCCTACGGCTTCTGACGCCCCCAAACAACAAAGGCTCGGGCGAATGACAGGATGTCGCAGCGGATTCCGCTTGCGATGATAGGCATGCTTATAATATATGCTGCTCATCATGAGCACGATTAGTGACGAGACGGACAAGCTCGGGCTGCTGATCCACGACGCGCAGCGGCTGATCCGCAAACGCTTCGAGGAACGCGCCGCCGGCTACGGCCTTTCGTCGGCGCAGTGGCGGCTGCTCGCCCGCGTTGCCAAGGAGGAAGGCATCGCGCAGGCGCGGCTCGCCGAACTGCTGGAAATCGAGCCGATCAGCGTCTCGCGCCTCATCGACCGCATGGAGGAAGGCGGCTGGATCGAGCGGCGCGCCGACGCCCAGGACCGACGCGTGCGCACCATCCACCCGACCGACAAGGCGCGCGTCGCCTTCGGCCATGTGAAGGGCCTGGCGGGCGAGGTCTACGAGGAGGCCCTGGCGGGACTCTCGCCGGCCGAGCGGCGCGCCACCATCGAAGGCCTGAAGACGATCTGCAGCAATCTCTCAGAGACGGAAGTTCCGGCCGCGCAGCCGGAAGCGAGTTACGCCAGGAAGGCGAGTTGAGATCATGAACGCCGTGTCGAAAGTCGAAGACGAGCCGTCAAGAGAGATCGCCGTGCCTGCGGTCATGCCTACCCCGCAGGCGCCGGCGGCGCCCACCCCGGCGCGCGCGAAGCGCCGGGGCGGGCGCTATGTTCTGATGCTGGTCGTGCCGCTCGCGCTGGCCGCGGGCGGTGCCTATTTCTGGGTGACCGGCGGACGCTTCCAGGAAACCGACAACGCCAATCTGCGGCAGGCGCGCGTGACCATCGCGTCGGAAGCGGCCGGCCGCATCACCGAGCTGAACGTGGCCGAGAACGCCGTGGTGAAGCAGGGCGACACGCTGTTCGTGGTCGAGCAGGAACCCTATCGCATCGCGCTGAAGCAGGCCGACGCGGCGCTCGCCGCGGCGCGGCTCGGCGTCGAGCAGCTGCGCGCCGGCTACAGCCAGGCGGTGGCGCAGGAGCGCGTGATCGCCGGCGACGTCGACTATTTGCAGCAGGAACTCGACCGCGCCGTGGCGCTGGCCGGCAAGGGCGTCGGCTCGCAGGCCTCGCTCGATTCGGCGCGGCGCAACATCGCGAAGGCGAAGGAGCAGCACGCGGCGGCGATGGAAAGCGTGACCGGCGCGCTGGCTGCGCTCGGCGGCGACGCCTCGATCGCGACCGACGAGCATCCCAGCGTGCTCTCGGCGCTCGCAGCGCGCGACAAGGCCGCCTACCAGTTCGACCAGACCACCGTGCGCGCGCCCGCCGATGGCGTCGTCAGCCAGGCGGCGTCGTTCAAGCTCGGCCAGTTCGTTGCCGCGGGCACGCCGCTGTTCACGCTGGTGGAGACCGGCGACACCTGGGTCGAGGCGAATTTCAAGGAAACGCAGCTGACCAACATGCAGCTCGGCCAGACGGCGACGGTGACGCTCGACACGTTCCCGGACCGGCCGCTGAAGGCCACGGTCGATTCCATCGGCGCCGGCACCGGCGCGGAGTTCTCGCTGCTGCCCGCGCAGAACGCCACCGGCAACTGGGTGAAGGTGACACAGCGCATCCCGGTGCGGCTGAAGCTCGACGCCGAGGACGCCAGGCTTCTGGTGCGCACCGGCATGAGCGCTTCCGTAACGGTCGATACCAAGGTGACGCGCGGCTTCGGCGATCTGTTCGGCAGCGCCCAGGCGGCCGAGTAGAAGGCGCGCGGACCGCTTCCGACACACCCATGGCACCCCCCTCTGTCCTGCCGGACATCTCCCCCTCACGGGGGGAGATCGGCAGCGTCGGCGTTTTCGCATCATGAGCACCGCAGCAGCCCCCGCAGCCAGTGCCGGCTTCCCGCATCGCGGGCTGATCACCGTCTCGATCATGCTGGGCACGATCATGCAGGTGCTCGACACCACGATCGCGAACGTGGCGCTGCCGGCGATGACCGGCGACCTCGGCGCCTCCCAGGACACGATCAACTGGGTGCTGACCTCCTACATCGTCGCGGCGGCGATCATGACGCCGGTGACCGGCTGGCTCTCCGACCGCTTCGGGCGGCGCGAGCTGTTCCTCGTCTCCATCGTCGGCTTCACCGTCACCTCGATGCTCTGCGGCCTGTCGTGGAGCCTCGAGAGCATGGTGGCGTTCCGCCTGCTGCAGGGCCTGTTCGGCGCGGCCATCGTGCCGCTGTCGCAGACCTTCCTGCTCGACATCAACCCGAAGGAGAAGCACGGCCAGGCAATGGCGATCTGGGGCGCCGGCATCATGGTCGGCCCGATCATCGGCCCGACGCTGGGCGGCTGGCTGACCGAGACGGCCAACTGGCGCTGGGTGTTCTTCATCAACCTGCCGGTCGGCATCCTCGCCTTCCTCGGCTCGGCCGCCTACCTGCCGCGCATCGCGCGGCGGCTGCGCGGCTTCGACTTCTTCGGCTTCGCCATGCTGTCGCTCGGCGTCGGCGCGCTGCAGCTGATGCTCGACCGCGGCGCCGAGGTGGACTGGTTCGCCTCGCCGGAGATCTGGATCGAGCTCGGCCTGTCGATCACCGGCTTCTGGGTGTTCATCGTGCATCTGGCGACGGGCCGGAACACCTTCATAGACCCAAAGATCTTCACCGACCGGAACTTCGTCACCGGGCTGGTCTTCATCTTCATCATCGGCGTGATCCTGCTCGCCAGCCTGGCGCTGCTGCCGCCCATGCTGGCGCGGCTGTTCAACCACTCGACCACGCTGACCGGACTGATCCTGGCGCCGCGCGGCGTCGGCACGATGGTGGCGATGATCCTGGTCGGGCGGCTGGTGCAGGTGGTGGATGCGCGCATCCTCGTGGTCAGCGGACTGCTGCTCACCGCCTGGTCGCTCTACGACATGACCGGCTTCTCGCCGCAGATGGACGACTGGATGATCGTGACCTCCGGCGTCGTGCAGGGGCTGGGGCTCGGCCTCGTCTTCGTGCCGCTGTCGACGGTGGCGTTCGCGACGCTGGCGCCGCATTTCCGCACCGATGCGGCGGCGCTGTTCAGCCTCGTGCGCAACATCGGGTCGGCGATCGGCATCTCGATCGTGACGGTGCTGCTGTCGCAGAACGTGCAGATCAACCACGCGGAGCTGTCGGCCGGCCTGACGCCGTTCAACCAGACCCTGCAGAGCGTCATGCCGTCGGCGGCGGGCGGCAATCTGCAGTCGCTCTCGATGCTCGACCAGCTGGTGAACCAGCAATCGCTGATGATCGCCTATATCGACGATTTCTGGCTGATGATGGTGGTGACGCTTGCCGCCATCCCGCTGGCGCTGCTGCTGCGCAAGCCGCGTGCGATGGCCAGTGGCGGCGCGCCTGCCGCGGCGCACCTCGACTAGGAACAAAGATGACGGCGGCCTGACCGGCAAAGAAAGCGCGCCTCTCGCGCGAAGCTACTTGCAAATGATTTGCAGGCGCGATAGCGCATCGAGGATGCTACAGAACCGCCCCCTCGAAGGCTGGAAACGCGAACGCGGCGACCCGTCGCTCGCCGATGTCCATGGCAGCGTCGCGGTCAGGCGAAGCGGCGGTTTCTGGCGGCGCTCCGCCGCCTTCTTCGGGCCAGGCTACCTGGTCGCCGTCGGCTACATGGACCCGGGCAACTGGGCGACCTCGCTCGCCGGCGGCTCCAGGTTCGGCTACACGCTGCTGGTCGTCGCGCTGATCTCCAACATCATGGCGATCATCCTGCAGGCGCTGTGCGCCCGCCTCGCCATCGCGTCGGGGCGCGATCTCGCGCAGGCCTGCCGCGACGCCTTCCCGCGCCCTGTCGCCTATGTGCTGTGGCTGCTGGCGGAGATCGCCATCATCGCCACCGACATCGCCGAGGTGATCGGCACCGCGATCGGCCTCAACCTGCTGTTCGGCATCCCGCTCGAACTCGGCGTGGTGATCACCGCGCTGGACGTGTTCCTCATCCTCTACCTGCAGAAACTCGGCTTCCGCTGGGTGGAGGCGCTCGTCATCGTGCTGCTCGGCGTGATCGCGGTCTGCTTCGGCGTGCAGATCGCGCTGGCCGACCCGGTGTGGGGCGACGTCATCCGCGGCTTCGCGCCTACGACCGAGATCGTGACCAACCCGGAGATGCTCTACCTCGCGCTCGGCATCCTCGGCGCCACCGTGATGCCGCACAATCTCTACCTGCATTCGGGCATCGTGCAGACGCGCGCCTATGGCGAGACGCTGCCGGAAAAGCGCTCGGCGCTGAAATACGCGACGATCGACTCGACCGTGGCGCTGATGTTCGCGCTGCTGATCAACGCCTCGATCCTGATACTCGCGGCGGCGGCTTTCCACGAAACCGGCCGCACCGAGATCGCCGAGATCGGCGAGGCGCATGCGCTGCTGGCACCGCTGCTCGGCCTGGCGATCGCACCGACGCTGTTCGGCATCGCGCTGCTCTGCTGCGGCATCAACTCGACGGTGACGGCGACGCTCGCCGGGCAGATCGTGATGGAAGGATTTTTGCAGATCCGGCTGCAGCCATGGCTGAGACGGCTGATCACACGCGGCATCGCCATCATTCCGGCAGCCGGCGTGACCATCTGGTATGGCGAGAGCGGCACAGCGCACCTGCTGGTGCTGACGCAGGTGGTGCTGTCGCTGCAGCTCTCCTTCGCGGTGTTCCCGCTGGTGATGTTCACCGCCGACCGCAAGAAGATGGGCGCCATGGTCGCGCCGCTCTGGCTGACGGTGATCGCCAGCTTCATCGCGGTGGTGATCGCGGCGCTGAACGTGAAGCTGCTGGTGGACTTCTTCTCGGGAGCGTAACGCTCAGTCGTAGGTCAGCTCGCTGGCCTTCCCGCCGAAGACGCGGTAGGCGTAGAACGAGTAGCCGATGATCACCGGCAGCACGAAGCAGGTTCCGACCAGGATGATGCCGAGGCTCTCCGTCGCCGACGCCGCCTGCCAGATGGTCAGCCGGTCGGGCACGACATAGGGGTAGAACGACCAGGCCAGCCCGGCGAAGCCGAGCGTGAAGATGCCGGCGAGCGTCAGGAACGGCTTCAGGCTGTGCTGATCGTCGGCGGCGGGCAGCCTCGACGTCAGCCGCCACAGCCAGATGAACAGCAGGCCCGACAGGATGGGCAGCGGCGCGAGGTAGAAGATCTCGGGCACGACGAACCAGCGGTCGAAGATGCGGTCGCTCGCCATCGGCGTGGCCAGCGACACCGCGGCCATGCCGGCGACGGTGAAGGCAAGCGCGCCGCGCAGCCAGCGCACCGCCTTCTTCTGCAGGTCGTGCTCGGTCTTGTAGATCAGCCAGGCGGCGCCCATCGCCGCGTAGGACGCAGCAAGGCAGAGCGCGACCAGCGCGCCGAAGGCAATGCCGCCGAGCGACAGGTCGAGGCCGAGCACGTAGACGCCAAGCATGAAGCCCTGCGCCAGCGAGGCGATGAGCGAACCGACGCAGAAGAGCAGGTTCCAGCGGCGCTTGCGATGGGCAGGCACCTTGGCGCGGAAGTCGAAGGCGACGCCGCGCAGGATCAGCCCGACGAGCAGCGCGAAGACCGGCAGATAGAGCGCGGTGAGGATGACGCCGTGCGCCGCCGGGAAGGCAACGAGCAGCAGGCCCACCGCGAGCACCAGCCAGGTTTCGTTGGCGTCCCAGAACGGGCCGATGGCCGCGATCATCGTGTCTTTCTCGTCGTCCCCGGCGAACGCGAAAAGGATGCCGATGCCGAGGTCGAAGCCGTCGAGCACGACGTAGATCAGGATCGACAGGCCCATGAGGCCGGCGAAGATCAGGGGAAGAAGCGTGGCCCAGTCGATCATGGCGCCCTTTCCTCCCCTGCGAAGCGGGGGAGGGGGACCATTCGAAGGATCCCGCACGTCCTCCGGATACGTATCGCGGTCATCATCACGCCCCCTCCTCCTGCACGGGTTGCGCCATGGCGCGGTCGCGCACGCCGGGCAGCGGCTGGGTGTCTCCGTCCTCTGCCGCCTTCAGCGCCAGATGCACCAGCACGCCGAGATAGACGATGAGCAGCACCAGATAGAGCGCAAGGTAGATGACCAGCGTCAGCCCGACATCGCCAGCCGGCACCGGCCCGACAGCGTCGGCGGTGCGCAGCACGCCGGTGACGAGCCAGGGCTGGCGGCCGATCTCGGTGGTGTACCAGCCGGCGAGCGTCGCCACCCAGCCGGAGAGCGACATCGGCACCAGCAGGTAGGCGAGCGGCTTAGGTAGAGTACCGCGCCGCCACAGCCACAGCGCACCGATCCACGAGGCGGCAAGCATCAGCATGCCGACCCCGACCATGATGCGGAACCCCCAGAAGACCGGCAGCACCGGCGGATGGTTGCCCTCGAAATCGTTCAGACCGGGGACGACGCCGTCGGGATCGTGCGTGAGGATGAGGCTGGCGCCGTTGGGAATGGCGATCTCGAAATGGTTCTCGCGCGCCTCTTCGTCAGGCCAGGCGAAGAGAACCAGCGGGACGTTGGATCGCGTCTCCCAGTTGGCTTCCATGGCGGCGACCTTGGCGGGCTGGTGCTCCAGCGTGTTGAGGCCGTGCTGGTCGCCGACGAAGATCTGCACGGGGATGAGGACAGCAGCGGCGAAGATGCCGGTGCGCAGCGCCTTGAACATCGAGGCCGAGCGGTCACCGACCAGCCAGCGCAGCGCCGACAGGCCGGCGATGAGGAAGCAGACCGTCAGGCCCGAGGCCAGCAGCATGTGGATCAGCCGGTAGGGGAAGGACGGGTTGAAGATGATCGCCCACCAGTCGGTGGCATAGGCGACGCCGTCGCGCATCTCGTAGCCGGCGGGCGTCTGCATCCACGAGTTCAGCGCCAGGATCCAGACCGCCGACATGGTGGTGCCGAAGGCGACGAGGACCGTGGCGAGCGTGTGCACGCGGTTCGACACCTTGCGGAAACCGAACAGCATGATGCCGAGGAACACGGCCTCGAGGAAGAAGGCGGTGAGTACCTCATAGGCGAGCAGCGGGCCGGCGATGTTGCCGACCTTCTCCATGAAGCCCGGCCAGTTGGTGCCGAACTGGAAGCTCATCGTGATGCCGGAGACGACGCCGAGCGCAAAGGACAGCGCGAAAACCTTCACCCAGGTGAAGTAGGCGCGCATCCAGGCGGCGTCGCCGGTGCGATTGTAGCGCAGCTTGAAGAAGAGCAGCACCCAGCCGAGCGCGATGGTGATGGTCGGGAAAAGAATGTGGAACGAGATGTTCGCGCCAAACTGGATGCGCGACAGGATGAGCGTGTCCATTTCAGCGGCTGCTCCGACTTGTCGTTGAGAGCAGCATAAACCCATGCGGCGAGAGCTCAAAGCGGCGAGCCGCCGCGCGGCCGGACGCCACGCGAGGCGCGGTGTCGCAGCAACGCCTTGCAAGCGGCGTCAAGCGCAGGCCGGCAGTCTACCAGCGGAAGCTGATCTTGGCGGAAGCGCCGTAGGCCGAGACGTTGCGCGAGAACTCGCCGTTGAAGGAGAGTTTTGCCGACAGGCCGCTGGAGAAGGCGGCCTCGATGCCGAGGTCGAGCAGAGCGGCGTTACGGTCGGGCCGGGCGCCGTTGACGGTGAAACTCTGGCCGGGCAGCGCCTGGAAGGCGGCGGTGACGGCGCGCGCGGCGACGGCGTTGTGGGCCCAGGCGACGCGGCCGCTGAGTTTCAGCGCCCCCTCCTGCATCGGAAGGGTGTGCTCGAAGCGCGCGCCGAGTTCGGTGCGCAGCGCACTCTCGGCCTGCCGCCCATAGGTGAGCGCGAACGGTCCGCCGATGGCGGATTTCTCGGCGTAGCCCGGCAGCATGTAGGTCGCGCCCTGCGCCGCCGCATAGGGCGTGACCGTCGCAATCGACGTCGCGAGCCGGTAGCCGGCCTCGATGCGGCCGCCGAGCGTGTGGGCGTTAAAACTGGCGGACAGCGTGTCGCCCGCCATCACGCGGCTCGTGCTGACGCTGTTCCACGCATAGGCCAACGCGCCCGAGACATAGGCGTTGCCGAAGGCGTGCGAGCCGTAGAGGCCGGCGTTGAAGATGCCGGCCTGCCCGGAGCCGAGACCGCTGCCGAGCGTGAAGGTCGAGCCGGCGCCGCCGAGGCTGAAGCCGAGCCCGCCATCGCCGAAGCGGCGGTGGAGGCCGCTGGCGACGCCCCAGCCGCGGGTGGTGAGGTCGGAACTGCCGATGACGATCGTCTCGCCGCGCGCCTCGGCGACGCCGCCATAGATGGCGCCCCAGGCTTTCCAGCGAGCGGCGAAGGCGGCGTCGACGGGGTCGGTCGCATGCGCGGAGCTCATGGCGAGAACGGCGTTGGCGGCATCGGACGCGGCCGGCATGTCGGCACCAAGTGCTGCGAGCGCACCGGGCGACGACAGGTTCGCCGGCGCGGCCGAATAGGCGAGCGGCGCATAGGCCTGGTAAGCGTCGCCGGCAGCGCCTGACGCACCCGCGCCATTGACGAAGGGATCGCCAAGCTGGGCGAGATAGAGCGACATGGCGTCGAGCCCGGCGCTGACCGATGCGGTCGAGGTCTGGCCGCCGGCCAGCGTCAGGCCGTCCGGGTCGAGCGTGATGAAGGCGCCGGGAATGGTGCCGTTCGCAGCCAGATAGGCGTCGATGTTCTGCGCGACGGCGCGCTGGTTGTCGGTCAGGCCGGGGATCGACGCAAGCACGATCTGGATGTCGAGGTAGACGTTGCTGGCATCATGGACGAGGCTGGTGAGCACGCCCGGCGCGTTGTCGGTGACGCCGGTGAAGGTGGTGCCGCCAAGCCCGCCGGTGGTGGTGAGGATGGTGTAGCGGCGGTTGGAGTAGGCGCCTGCGCCGAACACGGCGCGCACGGCGCCCCCTGACAGGTCGGCGGTGCCGGGGACGCCGACGACGTCGATGCGGTCGGCGGCATTTGGCGAGACCTCGACCGTGTAGGCGCTGCCGGCCCCGAATGTCAGCGTGCCGTTGACGGTGAGCGTGCCGATGGAATTGCCTGGCGCCAGCGCACCGCCGTGGAGCGTGACGGAATCGACAGCGCCCGAGCCGCCAAGGAAACCGCCATTGACGGTGACCGACCGCGACGTGCCGTTGACGACCAAGCCGCCGCCATTGACGGTCGTGTCGGAGACGATCGAGCCGCCGGCGCCGATCTCGAGGACGCCGGAATTGACCGTGGTGCTGCCGGTGTAGGTGTTGGCGCCGGTCAGGGTGATGCGGCCCGAACCGTTCTTGATGAGCTTGCCGACGAGGCCGCCGTCATCGGAGATGACGCCGGCGTATGTGGAGGCGTCGGAGCGGTTGAAGATCAGCGTTCCGCCGTTGAGGATGTTGCCGGCGACCGAGCCGCTGGCACCGCCATTGCCAAGTTGCAGCACGGTGCAATCGCAGATCGTCGTGTCGCCGGCGTAGGTGTTGTTGCCGGAGAAGATGACGGTGCCGTCGCCCGTCAGCGGACCGAACGGCATCGCGGCGATCGCCACCGAGCCGGCGCCGCTGATCACGCCCGAGAATTCATGCGTCTCGCCCTCGTTGACGGCCAGCTGGAAGGCCGGCGGGCCGCTGTCGGCGGCGATGATGATGCGGCCACCGCCGGTGAGGTTGCGCGCGGTCGCGGCGGCATTGCCGGAAAAGTCCAATGTCGCTCCGCTGGCGACGACCAGCGACTGGCTGGCAAAGAAAAGCGTGCCGCCAAATGAACCGCCCGCACTCTGGTCGATCAGGCTTCCGCCGGCAACGACGAAGGTGTGATCCGTCGAAGCGGGTGCGAAGCCGCCGGTGAGGATCACCGTGCCGCTGTCGGTCGACGAGCCGAAGGTCAGCGCCGACCCGGCCGAGAGCTGGAGATTGCCAGCGACCGTGAGGGTGCGGCCAGCGGCGGCGGCGAGCGTCGCGCTCAGAACGTCGATGTCCCTGGAAACCGCTAGGTCGACATTCGTGCGCAGCGTGCCGCCGTCGATCTCGAACGTCCCCGGCCCGTTGAACGCATTCTGATCGGCCGCGGTAAGAACGATGCCGCCATTCAGCGTGGTGGTGGCGGCGAAATTGTTGCTGCCCGTGCCGATGATGACCTCGCCGGGGCCGGTGAAGGTGATGCCGGTGCCGACGATGCCGGTGTTGAACGTGGTGGTTCCGGCCTGAGCCGTGACCGTCCTGGCGCCGGCCCCGGCTCCGGCGAGCTCGATCCCTGTCCCCGTGAACACGTAGCCGCCGACCGTAAACGTCAGTGAGCGCGCCTCGGCGCCCGCAGCCGCGGTGACGTTGACGGTGCCCGGCGTCCCCGTGAAGGTGGCGTTGGAGCCGTCCGACCATTGCCGGTTCGTCCCGGTGCTGAGGTTGAACCAGTTGTTGGCCCCCTGCTCGCTGGTTTCCCAGTCGCCGGAACCTCCGCTGGCGACGCCATCGACGCGGTTGACGGGATCCCAGGAGAGGTCGAACTGCGCCGCAGCCGGCGTCGCGGCCAGCGCCGTCAGGGCCACGGCGGCAAGCGAACAGCCTCGTCTGGAAACGAAAGAGCGCAACACGCCTGCCCCCGCCGCGATTCTCACCATGCCGATATCGGAGCCGGCCGCACACTGCTCCCAGGCTGGTCAGCCGGGCAAGCGGCGCCAGCAACCATTCTTGGGTGGATTTCTCGGCTGGATTTCTTGACCGGCGGCGCGCCTTGCCTGACAACGGCCTGCGCCGCCGTGGCGCGGAGAGAAGAAGCCTTGACCCCTTTCGGCATTACCCAGCTGGGCGTTTCGACCGTCATCTTCCTCGTCGCCGCCATGGTCGCGAAATCATGGGCGCTGTCGCCCTCGATCGGCAAGATGGTGCTGACGCTGCTGCTCTACTCGGCCGGCAATCTGATCATGATGCGGCTGGTGCGCGAGTTCGGCATGGCGACGGCGTTCAGCCTTTCGGCCGTGATCCAGCTGGTGGCGGTGAACGTCATCGCGCTCGGCTGGTTCGGCGAGAAACTCTCCACCATCCAGACCGGCGGCATCGCGCTGGCGGTGATCGCGGTGGGCCTGATCACGCTCGGCCCGCTGCTGGAAAAGTGATCGCCTGCGGTCCTTAGCGCAGGCTCCTACAGCGGCGTCGGCGGATTGACCGGCCGGCGCGGGAACAGCACGACCCCGCCGCCGACGATGAGCGCGGCGCCGATAATTGTGGTCCAGCCGGGTACTTCGTCAAAGGCGACGTAGCCGATGAGCGTCACGCCGAGCAGCTCGACATAGACCAGCGGCGCCAGTGTCGAGGCGTCGGCGAAACGAAAGGCGCTGATCGACATCACGTGACTGACCGTCCCGAGCAGGGCGATGCCAGCGAGCAGCAGCATGCCTGCGAGGTCCGGCGTCGACCACTCCCAGATGGCGAAGGGCGTGAGCAGCAACGCGCCGACGGACACCTGGAAGGCGAGCGTCTGGATCGGATCGGCATCGCGCGCCTGGCGCGTCGCCACGAGATAGCAGCCGAAGAACAGGCCCGAGGCCAGTGCATAGAAGATGCCGGGATCGGCCGAGCTGTTCAGCCCGACGATGATGAGCGCGCCGACCACACCGAGCGCAAGGCTGATGAGCTTGCGCGGCGTCAGCTGCTCCTTCAGCACCAGCACCGACAGGATGACCGCGACGATCGGACCGACCAGCGCGGTGGTCGCGGCAGTGGCGAGCGGAATGCGGGCGATGGCGAGGAAGTAGGCGGCCATGGACAGCACGATGAAGACAGTGCGCAGGAAATGGGCGCCGTGGCGGCTGGCCGGAAACACGCGGCGGCCGTGGCGCAGCATCGACAGCGGCAGCACGATCAGGCTGGCCAGCGCATAACGCGCCCAGCCGACGAAGAGCGGCGAGTGCTCGGTGGTCAGGTATTTGGCGACCCCGTCGACCGCGGGGATGGTCAGCATGGCGCCGACCATGAGGATCACGCCCCTGGCCGTGGGCGAGATGTCGCTGAACATTCGGGAGGTTCCAGTTCGCCAGCGGTCTAGCGGCAGGCGCCAAGCCAGGCATGGGCCACGCGGCCCGGTTGCACACGCCAGCGGAGGATGAAGACCGATCGCGGACGCGAAACCGCTCACGCTTCTGCTGGATTTGCTCTAGGTGAATGCCATGTTCCTCTCCGAACTGCTCGCCATTTCGGCCGCGACCTGCATC
Source organism: Rhizobiaceae bacterium (assembly GCA_050178915.1). Classification (GTDB taxonomy): domain Bacteria; phylum Pseudomonadota; class Alphaproteobacteria; order Rhizobiales; family Rhizobiaceae; genus JBFXAF01. Next base: position 14,135 of record JBFXFO010000010.1, read on the forward strand.
GCGCTGAGCGGCATGCTCATCGCCGAACTGAAGGGCAGCGTGCAGGTGCTGCGGCTGGCGCGCTGGCAGATGCTGGCGGCGCTGGCGATGACCGGCGCGGTCTCGCTGGTGCTGGGCGGATGGCGCTCGGTCGAGGGCTGGCAGGTCGGCGCGCTGGCGCTCTCCAGCCTGTTCGGCATCATCATCGCCAGCACCACCTATTTCGCCGCCATCTACGCCGCCGGGCCGCGCACCACGGCGCTGCTGTTCTCGCTCACCTCGCCTTTCGCGCTCGCCGCCGGCTATCTCTGGCTGGGCGAGACGATCACGCCGCAGCAAGGCGGCGGCGTGGCGCTGGTGCTGGCCGGCATCGTGCTCGCCATCGGCCTGCCGGCGAAGACGAGCGCTGGCGGCGCGACGACAGCGGCAAGGGCGGCGATCCCGTGGCTGGGAATAGGGCTGGGCGTCGTCACCGCACTGGGACAGGCGCTCGGCAGCCTGGCGGCGCGGCCGGCGATGGCCGCCGGCGTCGAGCCGTTCACCGCGATGGCGATCCGCTCCAGCGTCGCGGCGCTGTTCTTCCTGGCGCTGCCGCTCGTTCCCATCGAGGCGCTGAAGGACCGGCGCAAGGCGACGCCGCGCGTCTACGGCCTCGCCATCGCCTCGGCGTTCTTCGGCACCGGGCTCGGCATGTCGCTGCTGATGGCGGCGCTGGTGCACGGCAATGTCGGCATCGTCTCGACGCTGTCGTCGATGACGCCGGTGGTGATCCTGCCGATGGTGTGGATCCGCACCGGCAGGCCGCCGCCGTTGACGGCATGGATCGGCGCGGCGCTGGCGGTGGCGGGCACGGCGCTGATCAGCCTGTAGTCAGCCGAGATCGACGGGCGTGCGGGTCTGCAGGCCGGGCTCGCTGTAGTCGGGCGGACGCACCAGCATGCGGTGCACGCGCGGCGGCTCGACGCCGGAATGCAGCGCGCGGATGCGGTCGTCGATGACGGAATCGGCGTGCGTGCGGCGCTGGTTGTGGCGGACATAATCGTTCCAGGTCGGCACGTGGAAGGATTCCATCCACTGCTCGGGATGCTCGGCGTCGCGCAGCAGCTCCCACTGGCGCGCGCCGTCGCGGCGGCGGATGCGGCGGCGGCGGTTCATGGCGTCGAGGAAGTCCGCCGTGTCGTCCTCGCTGATGATGTATTCGACCAGCACGTGCACGGGACCGGAACGGCCCTTGAGGTCGAGCAGGACGTTGGGCGCCTTCCAGCGGTTGATCGGATCGAGGTTCTCCGACGGCTTGACCGGCAGCGGGAGGACGATGCCGAGCACGGCGCCGGCGAGCAGGACGGCTGCGGCGGCAAGCAGCGCGCTTTCAGGATGGTAGACCTGGGCGACAAGACCCCAGATCCAGGCGCCGAGCGCCATGCCGCCGAAGGTGGCGGTCTGGTAGAGCGCCAGCGCGCGGCCGAGCACCCAGCGCGGCGTGGACAGCTGCACGGTGACGTTGAACATGGAGAGCGCGGTGACCCAGCAGGCGCCGCCGATCAGCATGCCGGGCCCGGCGACCCAGGCGGAAGGCGCCAGCGCGACCAGCGTGGCGCAGAGCGCGAAGCCGACGAAGGAGGCGCGCGCCACGGCCTCGTTCGCCCAGCGGTCGCGGGCGCGCGCGCCGAGAAAGGCGCCGGCCACGGCGCCGATGCCGTAGCAGCCGAGCAGCAGGCCGTAGAGCAGCGGCCCGCCGCCGGGCAGGTCGCGCGCCACCAGCGGCAGCAGCGCCAGCACCACGATCGCCGAGAAGCCGAAGACGAAGCCGCGCAGCAGCACCTTCTCGATGTTGGGCGACATGGCGACGTAGCGCAGGCCGGAGGTCATGGCACGGCCGAGCGTTTCGGGCGGCAGCGCGCCGGCGGGGCGATCGACCTTCCAGCGCGAGATGGCGAAGAGCAGCGGCGCATAAGAAAGCGCGTTGACCACGAAGGCGGCGGCGGCGCCGAAGGAGGCGACGATGAGGCCGCCGATCGCCGGGCCGACGCTGCGCGTGAGGTTGAAGTTGACGCTGTTCAGCGCCACCGCCGACGACAGCGCCTCGCGCGGCACCATTTCGCCGACCGAAGCCTGCCAGGATGGATTGTTCAGCGCGGTGCCGCAGCCGATCAGGAAGGTGAAGGCGAGCAGCAGCAGCGGATTGATGACGTCCAGCCAGGTCGTCAGCGCCAGCAGGACCGAGACGCCGAGCATGAAGAGCTGCGCGATGAGCATGACGCGGCGGCGGTCGAACGTGTCGGCGATGGCGCCGGAGGCCAGCGAGAAGATCATGATCGGCAGCGAGGTCGAAGCCTGCACCAGCGCGATCAGGTCGGCGGAGGTGGTGAGCGAGGTCATCAGCCAGGCCGCGCCGACCGACTGGATCAAGCCGCCGAGATTGGATGCGAGCGAGGCGATCCAGACACCGCGGAACACGGGATGGCGCAGCGGCGCCAGGGCCGAGTTCGCGCCTTTCTGTCCGTTCCCGTCCGCTTCCTTCTCGTCCACGTCAAAACCTTTCGGGTCGCATGCTAGACCGATGGCCGCCCCTGCATAGCGCCATTCTCCGCTCAATGTTGAGCCTGACGGACGCGTTTCAAGAAGAACAAAACGTTCCGGCCATTTCAAAAATAGTCAGCGAAACAGAACGAAAAGGGCCTAGGCCGCCAGTTGGCGCAGGCATAGAATTCCGCGCGGGTGAGGCGGCCGCCAAGCCCACAGCCATCCGTGGGGGATCCATTCATGCGCATGACCTTGAGCGCCGCGCTCGTCGCTTGTGGCACACTGCTTGCCGGCACCGCGAACGCCGCCGACCCGCTGACCGCCGAGGCGCTGTCGGCCACATACATCGAGAAGTGCCCTGAATCGATCCAGGTGCTGATCGACCTGATGACCGCCTCGAACGCGGTGGTCGAAGACGCCGAGAACGCCCCGGCCATCGAGGACCAGTGGCTGACCGAACCGGGCTGCGGCACCGAGCATGACCGGGTCTATGTCGACCTGATGAAGCCGGAGGTGATCGCCGACTACAATGCCTTGCTCGAGCAGGGCGCGGACCAGCTGCAGGCAAAGCTCGACGCCGACATCAAGGCAGTGGCCGAGGAGATCCTGATGATCGAGCCGATGCTGCAGCGCGCGCAGCAGGGCAAGACCACCCGCCTCGAACTCGCCAATCTGGTGGTCTTCGCCGAGGCACAGAACCGCAAGAAGACGATCGAGGACCTGATCGCGGAGTAGAGAGACGCTCTTCCTCGCGCCGCCCATCCGTCATGCCGGCGTCAGCCGCGTGGCTAGTGTCTCAGTTTGAAATTTCAAACTGAGACACTAGCAAAGATCGCCATTTGACTGTGGAGCAGTGCCGCCCTCTCCACCACGCTCCGCGTGGTCCCCCTCCCCCGCTTCGCTGGGGAGGATCTGGTACTCAGCGCGTCTCGATGCGGACGGTCACTTCGCGGTCGAGGGGTGAAATGGCCGGGTGCTTGCGGGCGGCTTCGAGGCGGGCCTGCTCCTCGGTCGAGGCAGCGACGCGCTCGCGCGCGATGACCTGCTCGCCGCGCATGAACACGACGGTGTAGTTTGTCTTGCTGAACCAACGCATGATTCCAGTCACTTAGCAGCAGATAGTGACAGCGGAGTTAATCCCGGCCGGCGTGGCCACGACGCAGTCGTTGCCTGCGGCCGGGGGCAGGCCTATCTGTTGGGCATGTTCCAGACGACCTATGCAGAGCTGCCGGAGCGCTTCTATGCGCCCACCCCGCCCAACCCCGTTTCCGCGCCGCAGCTGATCAAGCTCAACCGGCCGCTCGCCGGGAAGCTCGGGCTCGACGCGAGTTTCCTCGCGAGTCCCGAAGGCGTCGCGATGCTCGCCGGCAACGCCTTTCCGGACACGGCAAAGCCGATCGCGATGGCCTATGCCGGGCACCAGTTCGGCAATTTCGTGCCGCAACTCGGCGACGGGCGCGCGCTGCTGGTCGGCGAGGTGGTGGACGACCAGGGCCGGCGCCGCGACCTGCAGCTGAAGGGCTCAGGGCCGACACGGTTCTCGCGCGGCGGCGACGGGCGCGCGGCAATCGGACCGGTGCTGCGCGAGTACATCGTGAGCGAGGCGATGGCGGCGCTCGGCATTCCGACCACGCGCACGCTGGCGGCGGTCACCACCGGCGAGCGCGTGTTCCGCAACATCGCGCAGCCGGGCGCGGTGCTGGCGCGCGTGGCGGCGAGCCACATCCGGATCGGGACGTTCCAGTATTTCGCGGCGCGCGGCGACGTGGACGCCCTGCGCCAGCTCGCCGACTACGCCATCGCGCGGCACTATCCGCAGCTCAGGGAGCGGGAGCAGCCCTACGTCGCGCTGCTCGAGGCGGTGATCGCGGCGCAGGCCGGGCTGGTGGCGCGCTGGATGCTGGTCGGCTTCATCCATGGCGTGATGAACACCGACAACATGACCATTTCGGGCGAGACGATCGACTACGGTCCGTGCGCCTTCATGGACACCTACAATCCGGCGACGGTGTTCAGCTCGATCGACCAGAACGGCCGCTACGCCTACTCCAACCAGCCGCGCATCGCGCTGTGGAATTTGACGCGCTTCGCGGAAACGCTGCTGCCGCTGATCGACAGCGACGAGGACAGGGCGATTGCGACCGCCGAAGCGACGCTGAAGGGGTTTCAGGCCGCCTACGAGCAGCCTTTCCACGCCGGCCTGCGGGCCAAGCTCGGCCTGTTCACGGCGCGCGACGAAGACCTGCCGCTGCTCGAGAAGCTGTTCGAGCTGATGGCCGCGAACCTCGTCGATTTCACGCTGTTCTTCCGCGCGCTGGGGCACGAGCTCGATCCCGACACCGCCGGTTCGGCGCGCGGGCTGTTCGTCGATCCGACGCAGTTCGACGGCTGGGCCAAGCGCTGGCATGCACGGCTGGCGCTGGAGCCGCAGCACGATGGCGAACGGTTTGTCGCGATGCAGGCGACGAACCCGAAATACATCCCCCGCAACCATCGCGTGGAAGAGGCCATCGCGGCGGCGACGGACAATGGCGATTTCGGCCCGTTCGAGCAGCTTTTGGCCGTGCTCGAGCGCCCGTATGACGAGCAGCCGGAGAAAGCGCGCTACGCCGACGCGCCGCGCGACGAAGAGCGTGTGCTGCAGACGTTCTGCGGGACCTGAGAAGCCGAGGCGGGCGCGGCCCTAGGCGCCGACCTGCTTCTTCATGTCGGCACGGTCGATGCCGGCAACCGTGGTGGGTTTCTTCATGGCATCGCGGCGGAACGGCTCGCCCAGTTCCTGGTTCAGGATGACCTCGATGAAGGTCGTCACCCTGTCCTGCATCTGCGCCTTGATTGCCGTGTCGAGCGCCTGGGTGAGCTCGGCCATGCTGCGGACCTGAACGCCCTTCAGGCCGCAGGCTTCGGCGATCTTCGCGTACTGCACGTCGGGCGACAGCTCGGTGCCGACGAAATTGTCGTCGTACCAGAGCGTGGTGTTGCGCTTCTCCGCGCCCCACTGGAAATTGCGGAACACGACCATGGTGATGGCCGGCCACGGGTCGCGGCCGACGGCGGTCATCTCGTTCATGGAGATGCCGAAGGCGCCGTCGCCGGCGAAGCCGACAACCGGCACGTCGGGGTTGCCGATCTTGGCGCCGGTGATCGCCGGGAAGCCGTAGCCGCAAGGCCCGAACAGGCCCGGCGCCAGGTATTTGCGGCCCTGCTCGAAGCTCGGATAGGCGTTGCCGATGGCGCAGTTGTTGCCGATGTCCGACGAGATGATCGCTTCCTTCGGCAGCGCCGCCTGGATGGCGCGCCACGCCATGCGCGGCGACATGCGGTCGGGCTCGCGCCTGCGGGCGCGCTCGTTCCAGGTGGTGCCCGGATCGTCGTCCTCATGGTCCATGGAGGAAAGCTGCTGCAGCCATGCCGAGCGGGTCTGGTGGATGCCGGCCTCGCGTTCCTTGCGGCCGGCATCGCCGGCGGATGGCGCAAGATGCGCAAGGATCTGCTCGGCGACCTGCCTGGCATCGCCCTGGATGCCGACCGTCACCTTCTTGGTGAGGCCGATGCGGTCGGCATTGATGTCGACCTGGATGATCTTCGCCTGTTTCGGCCAGTAGTCGATGCCGTAGCCGGGCAGCGTCGAGAACGGATTGAGGCGGGTGCCGAGCGCCAGCACGACGTCGGCCTTGGCGATCAGCTGCATAGCGGCCTTCGAGCCATTGTAGCCAAGCGGCCCAACGGCGAGGGGATGCGAGCCCGGGAAAGCGTCGTTGTGCTGGTAGTTGCAGCAGACCGGCGCGGAGAGCTTCTCGGCCAGCTTCGCCGAAGCGGCGATGGCGCCGCCGAGCACGACGCCTGCGCCGTTCAGGATGACCGGGAATTTCGCCTCCGAGAGCAGCTTCGCTGCCTCGGCAATCGCGGCGCTGCCGCCGGCCGGACGCTCGAAGCGCACCATCTGCGGCAGGTCGATGTCGATGACCTGCGTCCAGTAATCGCGCGGCACGTTGATCTGCGCCGGGGCCGAGCCCCGCCATGCCTTGGAGATGACGCGGTTCAGCACCTCGGCGATGCGCGAGGGATCGCGCACCTCCTCCTGATAGCAGACGATGTCCTTGAACAGCGCCATCTGCTCCATCTCCTGGAAGCCGCCCTGCCCGATGGTGCGGTTGGCAGCCTGCGGCGTGACCAGCAGCAGCGGCGAGTGGTTCCAGTAGGCGGTCTTGACCGGGGTGACGAAGTTGGTGATGCCCGGGCCGTTCTGCGCAATCGCCATCGCCATCCGGCCGGTGGCGCGGGTGAAGCCGTCGGCCATCATGCCGGCGTTGCACTCATGCGCGCAGTCCCAGAAGGTGATACCAGCCTTGGGGAAGAGGTCCGAGATCGGCATCATGGCCGAGCCGATGATGCCGAAGGCGTTGTCGATGCCGTGCATCTGGAGGACTTTGACGAAGGCCTCCTCGGTGGTCATCTTCATGCGCGCGTTCCTCCACCCCCTGGGCCCATTTTGTCGCAGGCTAAGGGCAATGATGGCGGCTTGCTAGGGCCAAGCCGGCGCGGCGATTGAGCTTACGGCGTCATGAAGACGCTGCTTCTTTGCAACAGTGCGGGGGGACGGCTGCCCTCAATAGGCCAGGGCGTAGAGGCCCGCCGCCAGCACCTTGATGCCATCGACGATGTCGGGAATGGAGGAAAACTCCTCCGGCGTGTGGCTGCGGCCATCCTTGCTGCGCACGAACAGCATCACGACATCCGCAACCGCCGCCATCTGCTGCGAGTCATGCCCGGCGCCGCTGGCCATGGTCAGCGTGCGCACGTCCTGGCTGGCGGCGGCATCGCGCATGGTGGCGACGAGGCGCTTGGCGCTCAGGCTCGGCTCGTGGTCGAGAAGCACGCGCGTCTCCAGCCCGAGGCCGCGACGCTCGGCGACCTCGCGCAGCAGCGCGTCGTGCACCGCATACATGCGCTGGCGCGCCTGCGGGTCGGGGTGGCGGGCGTCGATGGTGAAGGTGACGGAACGCGGGATCACCGCGCCGGCATTGGGATAGGGAATGCAACGGCCGATGGTGGTGACGGCCGGGCGGCCGAGGCGGTGCGCATGGTCGATCAGGCTGGAGGCGATCTCGGCGAAGCCGGCCATCGGATCGTTGCGGATGTCCATCGGGAAGGCGCCGGCATGGTTCTGCACGCCGGTCAGCACCACTTCGGTGTGGCGGATGCCGGTGATCGCATCGACGACGGCGACGGAGAGGTCGGCGTGCTCGAGGATCGGCCCCTGCTCGATGTGCAGTTCGACGAAGCTCTCGATGTCGCTGCGCCTCGCCGCCGGGACGCCGGCCGGGTCGAGCCCGACAGCGCGCATGGCCTCGCCGATCGCGATGCCGTCGAAATCCTTCACGGTGGCGAGGTCTTCCGGCCTGATGCGGCCGGTGATGGCGCGCGAGCCCCAGAAATTGGCGGTGGGGAAGCGGCTGCCTTCCTCCTCGCACAGCGACACGACTTCCAGCGTGCGCTTCGGCTGGCCGAATGTGCGCTTCAGCGCATCGACAGCGATGAGCGCGGCGAGGATGCCGAGCGTGCCGTCATAACGCCCGCCGGGGCGCTGCGTGTCGATGTGCGAGCCCGAGACGATCGACTTGCCACCGGCGCTGCCCTCGAGCTTCGCCCAGACATTGCCGACGGCGTCGGTCGAGACCTGCAGCCCGGCCTCTTCGCTCCAGCGCGAGAACAGCGCGTTGGCCTCCACCCATTCGGGCGAATAGACGGTGCGCCAGACGCCGGTGTCGCTGTGGCGGCCGATCTCGCCCATCTGCATGATGAGGCGCTCGACATGGGCGCCGTCGATATCGATCGCAGGGGTCTGCGCCATGGTCGAAACCTCCGATGGGTGGATGGTCAGGTGAGACGTTCCTCGCGCCCGCGCACCAGCTGCGACAGGCAGACGGCGATGACCAGCGCGCCGCCGTAGAACAGGTTCTGCACGAAGGTCGCCATGCCGAGGATCGACAGGCCGGTGATGCCGGTGACGAGGAAATAGACGGCGATGACCGAGCCGATGGCGTTGAAGCGTCCAGGCTGGATGCTGGTGGCGCCAAGGAATGCCGCGGCAAAGGCCGGCAGCAGATAGGACAGGCCCGAGACCGGGTCGGCGGCGCCGGTGGTGCCGACATAAAGCACGCCGGCGAGGGCGCCGAGGCCGGACGAAATGACCATCGCGCCGAAACGCACGCGGTCGACGCGGATGCCGGAGAGGCGCGCCACCTCGCGGCCGCGACCGACGAAGAGCAGGCGCTGGCCGATGGCCGTGTAGCTGAACACGTACCAGATGATCAGCGCCACGAGCAGCGCGTAGTAGAAGGCGAGCGGGATGCCGAACAGGCGCGTGCCGATGACGCCGATGACGAGCGAGAAGTCGACTCCGCTGATGATCTTGGACGAGGAGAACCACAGCGTGATGCCGTTGATGAAGGTGCCCATGCCAAGCGTCACGATCAGCGACTGCAGGCGGAAATAGAGCACGATGGTGGCGTTGAGGATACCGACCAGCAGGCCGGCGCCGAGGGCCGCCGCCACCGCCAGCCAGAGCGGCCAGCCGAGCCAGACGTTGAAGACGGCGAGCAGCATCGAGCTCATGGTCATGACGCTGGCGATGGAGAGGTCGTAGTCGCCGGCGGTCAGCGGGATGATGAGGCCGAGCGTCAGGACGACCAGCACGGCCTGCGAGCCGAAGATGGTGGAGAAGGTCGGCCACGCGAGGAAGGTGTCGGGCCGCAGGATGCCGAAGAAGACGATGACGGCGATCCAGACGAGAATGAGCGCATAGCGCTCGCCATTCTCGATCCACACCTGCCGCGATAAGCGCTCGGCCTCGTGATTTTGACTGGCGGTCATCGTCAGGCGGGGCTCCCGGGTCGTTCGCTGGAAGAGGTATAGCAGAGTTCGGTGATGGCGCGCTTCGAGATGGCGTCGCCTTCGAGGCTGGCGGTGGCGCGGCCGCGCACGAAAACGATGACGCGGTCGCAGAGCGCGGCGAGCTGCTCATGGTCGGAGCTGGCGCAAAGCACCGCCGCGCCGCGCTCGCTCATCTTGCGGATGGTCATGAACACCTGTTCGCGGGCACCGATGTCGACGCCCTGCGTCGGCTCGTCGAGCAGGATCAGCTCCGGCTCGATCTGGAACCACTTGGCGAGCACCACCTTCTGCTGGTTGCCGCCGGAAAGCTGGCCGAGCAGGCGGGTGGGATCGCGCGGACGCACGTCGTAGTCGTCGGCCAGCCGGCGCGCGACGCGGTTCATGCCGCGCTCCGACACCAGCCAGCCGGAGCGGCCGCGGTCGAGCACGGGCAGCGTGGCGTTGGCGGCGACGGTGAGCGTCGCCACCGCGCCGTCGTTGAGGCGGTCGCCGGGTACCAGCACGATGCCGGCATCGACGGCGGCGCTGGGCGAAATGCGGGCGACGTCGAAAGATCTTGTGCCGACGGCGAGCCGGCCGCCCTTGGCGGGCAGCGAGCCGTAGACGAGATGCACGACGTCGTCATAGCCGGAGCCGATGAGGCCGGTGAGCCCGACCACCTCGCCGGCGCGCAGCGCGACGGAGAAATCCGCTACGCCCGGACCCTGGAGATTGTCGATGCGCGCCTTCTCGGGACCGAAGGCCCGCGCCGGCGGCCGCATCGATTCCAGATCGACGGCGCGGCCGACGATCATGCGCACGATGTCGGCCTTGCGCGCGTCGGACGTCTTCAGCGTGCCGGCCACCTGCCCGTCGCGCAGCACGGTGATGCGGTCGGTGATGTCCATGACCTCGTCAATGTCGTGCGAGACAAAGACGACGCTGGCGCCTTCGGCGACCAGGCTGCGCACCAGCCGGAACAGCACCTGCACGTCGGAGGCCGGCAGGAAGGGCGTCGGCTCGTCGAGGATCAGGAGCCGCACGTCGCTCTCCGACGCGCGCTGCAACTGGTCGAAGGCGCGCATGATGGCAAGCTGGGCGCGTTGCACCGACGAAAGCTCGCTGACCGGCGCATAGGGATCGATGGCAAGGTCGAAGCGCTGGAACAGCGCACGGGCGCGCTTCGCCTCGCGGTCCCAGCGGATGCGCCAGCGCGGGCCGGTGGCGTGGTCGCCGACGAGGAAATTCTCCACCACGCTCATCGAGGACACCAGCCCGAGATGCTGGTGGACGAAAGCGATGCCGAGCTTGTGGAAGTCGCCCGGCTGCAGCGGCAGGGGCACCTCGCGGCCGGCGAGCTTCAGCTCGGCGCCCGGATCAGGCGCATGGAAGCCGGCGAGAATCTTGATCAGCGTCGACTTGCCCGAACCGTTCTGGCCGAGCAGCCCGTGCACCTCGCGCGGGGCAACGCTGAAGCTGACGCCGTCGAGCGCCTTCGCGCCGCCGAAGCGTTTCGACAGGTTGGTGAATTCGAGGACGGGCGTGGCCGAAGCCACGCCCGTCGACGGAGATGATGTCACTGCAGCTTCCACAAGGCCTTGTAGCCCGCAATATACGCATCGCCATAGCCCACCGACACCTCGGCCGGGGTGCCGGCGCTGGCGGCGTTGTCCTTGTCGAAGATGAGCAGCGGGATCTTCGGATCCTTCGGCACTTCGAGGCCGCACAGGCGGCGCATGTGCGAGTCGAGCACGCCGTAGGAGATCCAGTCGAGGTTCTCGCCGATGTCCATCTCAACCTGGCCCTGCTGGATCAGATCGAGCACGAAGGGCGTTCCGTTGAAGGTGGCGATCGGCAGCTGGCGGCCGGTGATGGTGAGCGCCGGCAGCACGAACTGGGACATCGAGTCATAGATCGGCACGACGTAGTTGATGTTCGGGTCGGCCAGGAGCGCCGCCTGCACCGCCGGCTGGATCTTGGTGGCCCAGTCGGAGACCGGCACGTCGATGACGGTCGTCTTGCAGTCCGGGCAGTTCTCCTTGAACACCGTGTCCAGGCCGTCCATGATGGAGTCGGTCGACAGCGCGCCCGAGACGATCAGCACGAGAGCGTTGGTCTTGCCTTCGGTCTTGCCGATGGTCCACCAGGCCATGAGCTCGCCGGCCTTGCGATAGTCGATCGGCACGACGCCGTCGGCAGCGCCGGGCACGGCCTGCTCGAAGCCGGTCAGGTGCGAGGCGATGACCTTGCCGCCGGCTGCCTGCACCGCCTTGATCTGCGGCTCGACCGCGCGCGGATCGGCGCCGGCAAGCATCTCGACCAGATCGAACTTGTTGGCCGCGGCGTAGTCGAGGCCCTGCACCCACTGCGCCACCTGGCCCTGGTTCTCCCAGACCTGATATTCGAAGCCAAGGTCGCCAGCGAGACGCTTCATGCCCTCGTTGATGGTGGCGATGAACGGCACGGCGCTCGACGCCGGGATGCTGAGGATGCGCTTGCCGGCCATGCAGGCCTTGGCGTCGAAGGGCTCGCCCGCCGGCTCGAAGGTCGGGATCGCGCGATACTTCGAGAGTTCGGCCTCGGCTTTCGCCGCGAGGTCCTGCGCGCTCGCGGCACCAATCGCCGCCGTCACCAGGGTCGCCGCGAGGGCGCCGGCCTTCAGATATGTTTTCAACATGCCGTGGTCCCCTTTATTTGTCTTCATTGATGAATTGCCAGACCGGCAATCGCGTCACTATGTATACAGAGTTCAACGAGCGCAACGAGATTCTTGCGCTAACCGCCTGTGAAGCCCTCCGTTGACGCAGCGCAAGCCCAATCCGTGGGCGCAGCCTGCACGAAGCATCATCAAACTTGCGCGAACCAAGGCAGTCCGCGATACTTGCACGGGCGGCGCCCGGCGTGAAAATATCGATGTCGAGCACGAAAGCCGGTTGCGCTTTCGGAAATGGATTCTGTATTCTGCATCCATTGTACGTTCAGTATCGCAGGCGGCCGCAACGGCGCCACGGGGAGGCCAGATGAAGACGATCGGGGTGGATGTAGGCGGGACTTTCACCGATCTCGTCTATTGCGACATGGCGACGGGAAGCCTCGCCATCCACAAGGTGTCGACGACGCCGCATGATCCGGCACAGGGCGTGCTGACCGGCATCCGCGAGCTTTGCGCCGAGAACGGGATCGACCCGGCCGGCATCGGCTACGTGTTCCACGGCACCACGACGGCGACCAACGCCATCCTGGAGAACAAGGGCGCGCGCGCCGGGCTGATCACCAATGAAGGCTTCCGCGACATCGTCCATATCGGCCGCCACCAGCGCGTCGAGCACTATTCGATCATGCAGGAGCTGCCGTGGCAGAGCCGGCCGCTGATCCAGCGCCGCTATCGCAAGACGGTGGGCGGGCGGCTGACGCCGCCATCCGGCGCCGAACTGGTGCCGCTCGACGAAGACGCGGTGCGCAAGGCGGCGCAGGAGCTGAAGGACGAGGGCGTCGAGTCGGTCGCCATCTGCTTCCTCTTCTCCTACCTGAACCCGGCGCATGAGCTGCGCGCCAAGGCGATCGTCGAAGAGGTGATGCCGGACGCGTTCGTCACGACGTCGTCCTTCGTGTCGCCGCAGTTCCGCGAGTTCGAGCGCTTCACGACGGCCTCGCTGGCCGCCTTCATCGGCCCCAAGGTCGAGCGCTACATCAGCCATCTCGACGGCGCGCTGCGAGACAGCGGCATCACCGGCGACCTGCGCATCATGGCGTCGAATGGCGGCGTCGCGACGGCCAAGATGGTGACCGAGAAGCCGGCGCTGACGCTGATGTCCGGCCTAGCGGCCGGCGTGCTCGGCGGCGCCTGGGTGGGCGACATCGTCGACCGCCGCCGGCTGATCACCTTCGACATCGGCGGGACCAGCGCCGACATCGGCATCATCGTCGACGGCGTGTTCGCCGAAACCGACGCGCGCTCGACCTCGATCGCCGGCTTCCCGCTGCTGATGCCGATGCTCGACATCCACACGATCGGCGCCGGCGGCGGCTCGATCGCCTATGTCGACCGCGGCGGCGCCTTCCGCGTCGGCCCGCAGAGCGCCGGCGCGGTGCCCGGCCCGGCGGCCTACGGACGCGGCGGCGACAAGCCGACCGTGACCGACGCCAATGTCGTGCTCGGCCGGCTGGAGCCGGAGGATTTCCTCGGCGGCGGCATGAAGCTCGACGCGGCAGCCTCGCAGCGTGTCATCGAGACCTTCGCCGGCGAAATCGGAATGCCGGTGAACGAGACGGCCGAGGGCGTGCTCACCATCATCAACGCCAACATGGCCAACGCCATCCGCTCGCGCACGGTGCAGAAGGGTATCGACCCGCGCGGCTTCGCGCTTGTCGCGTTTGGCGGCGCCGGCCCGCTGCACGGCGCGGAAGTGGCAGCGATGCTCGGCGTCCCCGAGGTCATCGTGCCGCCCTATCCGGGCATCACGTCGGCGATGGGCCTGCTCACCACCGACCTGAAGTACGACGCCATCCGCACCCAGTTCCAGGTGTCGGACTCGATCGATCTCGAGCGGCTCAACCGCGACTGCGCGGCGATGGAAGAGCAGCTGCGCGGACAGTTCGCCGCCGACAAGATCCCGGAGGAGCAGCTGTCGTTCGAGCGCATCGGCGATCTGCGCTACGTCGGCCAGGGCTACGAGCTGAAGGTGGCGCTGCCCAAGGGCGAGATCAGCGAGGCCGGCATGCAGGGCGTGTGGGCGGCGTTCCACAAGGCGCACGCCGCCGAGTACGGCCACGCCTTCGAGAACAGCCCGATCGAGATCGTCAACGTGCGGGTCAGCGGCATCGGCCGGATGGCCAAGATCACCAAGCTGCAGCCGCCGGCCGGCGGGTCGCTGGAAGAAGCGCAGGTGCGCACCAGAGCCTGCACCTTCCGCGTCGACGGCGAACTGAAGGACTTCGACACGCCGATCTACCAGCGGGCAAAACTGCCCGTCGGCGAGAGCTTCGACGGTCCGGCCATCATCCTGCAGAAGGACAGCACCACGGTTGTCCCGCCGCGCGCGAAGGCTATCGTGCACGTGTCGGGCAGCATCCTCATCACGCTGGGAGACGCGCAGTGAACACGCACGCGAGCATCAAGGCCCAGCAGGGCACGACCCGCATCGACCCGGTGACCGCCGCGGTCATCCACGGGGCGCTGGAGAACATCGCCATCGAGATGGGCCACAAGCTCATGCGCATGAGCTACTCGTCGATCATCCGCGAGTCGGAGGATTTCGGCGCAGCGCTCACCGACGCGCAGGGCCGGCAGCTGTGCGAATGCAAGATGTCGACGCCGCTGCAGTCGGGCCCGATCCCCGGCTACATCCGCGGCATCCTGAAGACCATGAAGTCGCGCGGGCAGACGCTGAAGCCGGGCGACGTGATCATGCACAACGACCCGTATGGCGGCGCCAGCCACGGCCCGGACGTGGCGTTCATCGTGCCGGTGTTCATGAAGGGCGAACTGATCGGCTTCTCGGTCACCACCGCCCACCATCTCGACATCGGCGCGCTGACGCCGGGCAGCTGCGGCATCGTCGATGCCGTCGACACCTATGCCGAGGGCCTGCAGTTCAAGGCGATCAAGGTCGTCTCGGAAGGCAAGCGCAACGAAGACGTCTGGCACATGCTCTACGACAACATCCGCGCCTCGGCGCTGGTGGTCGGCGACATGGAGGCGCAGATCAAGGCGGCCGAGATCGGCGCAGCGCGCTACCTCGCGCTGGTCGAGCAGTACGGCCTCGACACGGTCAATGCCGCATACGAAGACCTGATGGACTACTCCGAGCGGCTGATGCGTGACGCCATCCGGGCCCTGCCCGACGGTGACTACTCGGCCACCACCCATTTCGACGGCTATCTCGACGATCCCGACCCGACGCGACGCGACCTGCCGATCACCGCCACGGTGAAGGTGCGCGGCGACAACCTCATCGTCGATCTCACGGGAACGGCACCGCAGGTTCCCGACAAGCCGATCAACATGCCGCTCGAGGGCACGGTGGACTGCGCCGTCTGGCTGACGGTGCGCTCTATCCTGCTCGACAGCGTGATCTACGGGAACATCCCGCAGAACTCCGGCCTGACGCGTCCGATCGAGATCATCGCGCCGCGCGGCTCGCTCGCCAACCCGATCTTCCCGGCGCCGGTCATCGCGCGCTTCTGCTCCGGCAACCAGCTCGCCGACACGGTGATGAAGGCGCTGGCGCAGGCGGTCCCGCAGCAGGTCTCGGCCGGCATCGGCAATCTGCGTGTCGTCGCGTTCTCCGGCCTGAACGAAGGCAAGCACTGGGTGCACATGGAGATTCTCGAAGGCAGCTATGGCGGCCGCTACGGGCTCGACGGCATGGACGCGGTGGACACGCTCTACGCCAACACCCGCAACAACCCGATCGAGGACATCGAATCCCACCTGCCGATCCGCGTCGACCGCTACGAACTGCGCGACGACGTTGCGTCGCCGGGCCAATGGCGCGGCGGCGTCGGCACGGTGCGCGAGTTCACCTTCCTGGTGGATGGCGGCTTCTCGGTCGAAGGCGACGGCCATCGCTACAAGCCCTGGGGCTTCCAGGGCGGCGCGGACGGCCGCACCGCCTCGCTCTTCCTCACCGACAGCGCCGGCAAGCAGACCGACCTCGTCTCCAAGGTGCCCTACTACAAGGTCAAGGCGGGCGACCACCTGACCTCGTTCGGTCCCTGCGGCGGCGGCTATGGCGACCCGCTGAAGCGCGACCCGAATGTGGTGCTGGGCGACGTGCTCGAAGGTCTGATCTCGGAGGATTCGGCGCGCAAGGATTTCGGCGTGGTGCTCGCCGGCAAGGCCGTCGATGCGGCAGCGACCCAGAAGGAACGCGCCGCGCGGGGCTGACCTGCCGGCGTTGCGGCGGCGCGGACCAACGGCCCGCGTCGCACCGGACTGAAAAGAACAGCAAGGGGAAAAAATGCGAGCGATCCTGTTGAACCCGCCGGGTGGCGGCAAAGAGAACATGGTGCTGACCGAAGCCGAGCGGCCGAAGGCCGGCCCCGGCGAGGCGCTGATCGAAGTGCATTTCGGCGGCTGCAATTTCGCCGACACGATGATGCGGCGCGGCACCTATCCGCACCCGAAGGGCTATCCGCTGATCGCCGGCCTCGAAGTCTCGGGCGAGGTCGTCGCGGTCGGAGAAGGCGTCACCAATGTGAAGCCGGGCGACCGCGTCGCCGGCTTCAGCGAGGCGGCGGGCGGGTTTGCCGAATTCTGCACGCTGCCGGCCGACCGGCTGATCGTCGTGCCGCCGTCCATCGGCCTCGACCAGGCTGCGGCCTTCTTCATCCAGGCGCTGACGGCGTGGCACCTGCTGCACACGGTGAGCAACACGGCGAAGGGCGACGTGCTGCTGATCCACGCCATCGGTGGGGGCGTCGGGCTCTACCTGACGCAGCTTGCCAAGCAGGCCGGCGCGACGGTGATCGGCACGATCGGCACGCCCGGCAAGGAGAAGCGGCCGCTCGCCTATGGCGCCGACACGGTGATCAACCGCAACGAGGAAGATTTCGTCGCGACGACGATGAAGCTGACGCGCGGCAAGGGCGTCGACAAGATCGTCGATTCCACCGGCGGCAGCATCCTCGACAAGAGCTTCGAGACCATCCGCCAGCTCGGCCATGTGGTCAGCTATGGCGAGGCCGAAGCGAAGCCCTACGAGAATCTGTGGGAACGGCTGGTGCGCAAGTCGCTGACGTTCACACGCCTGCATCTTGGCCACATCGACGCCCATTCCGCTGCCTGGCAGCAGGGTATCGACGCCGTCCTCGGCGGCGTCGCCGACGGCAGCATCAAGGTGCCGATCGAGGGCGTCTTCGCGCTGGACAAGGTGCACGACATGTACGACCGGCTGGAATCGCGGCAGGTCGCCGGCAAGCTGCTGCTGCAGGTGAAGTAGCGCAGGTCAGCGCCGCCCCCACCTCGCATTCATCCTCTCCCCGCACGCGGGGAGAGGCGATCGCAAAGGCTGGCGCCACGCTGCCAACCTAGCCGGTCAGAAACTCCTGCCAGCGGCGCACCAGATAGGTGTGCTCGTCCATGAACGTGTTCCAGACGCGCACCATGGACATGCGCTCCATGTGCGAGCCGCCTTCACGCCGGTCGCCCGGCGCGATGCTCATCAGGCCGTGCGGATCGGCCAGCGCCTTCTCGGCCGGACGCCCCTCGTACCAGTAGGCCCATTCCTCCGGCGCAAGGTGGTTGCGCACGCGGTCGGAGAAGGTCGCGTAATAGCCCTGCCGCGCCAGCACTGCGCCGGCCCAGCCGCCATGCCACCAGTTGAGGTAGTCGTAGGCCGCATCAAGCACGCCGCTCTCGGCGCGCGCCGAGATGCACAGGTCGGCGTGCCAGCCGCGCGAGCCTTCCACCGGCACGGCGATGGTGACCGGCAGGCCGAGCCGCTTCAGCATGGTCAGCGCCGGCGAGAACATGCTCTGCAGAGCGACGCCGCCGCGCTGCATCAACCGGGCGGCATCCTCGTAGTTGCGCCAGATGCCCTTGAAGTGACCGATCTTCTTCTTGTGCAGCAGCAGGTCGGCGACGAGGTCGATCTCCTCGATCGACAGATTGCCGATGTCGCCGAAGACGACACCCTCCAGCGCCTCCGTTGCGAGCGCGGCCTCGATCATGCCGAGCACCGGGTCGCTCATGATGGCCGTCCTGCCCTGCCAGCGCGGGTCGAGGAGCCAGCGCCAGCTGTCCGGCTCGCCGGCGCCGAGATCGTCGCGGATGGACTTGAGGTAGCCGAACGCATCGACGCCGTGGATCGAGGGCAGCATGGAGATGCGGTCGGAGGGGCGCGGCCCGAGGGTGCCGTCGGGCTGCAGGAAGAGCTTGTTGAAGACGGTGTCGATGACGCCGCCGCCGGCCCGGCCGGCGAGCGCGCGCGACTTGATCTCGGCGCCATGGGTGATGCGGTTCAGGTCGATCGCCTGCACCGTGCGGGCGGTCCAGACGAGGTCTATCGTGTGCCACTGGTGATAGACGTCGAAGGTCTCCGGCCGGGTGACAGCACGCTGCAGGCCCTCGATCCCGTCGACCAGTTCGAACTCGATGTCGAAGTCGAGGTCGTGGATCGCCTGCTCGCGGATCGGCGCGGGCAGGATCTCGCTGCGTCCGAGTACGCGCAGGCGCGGGCGGTCCTTCCTGCGGCCGACCATCAGTGGATACGCACCAGATAGGGCGCGATCTCGGGATCTGCGAAGACCGACAGGACCTTGAGGCGGGCGCGGCTGCGCGCATGGTCGGCATCGAGATGATGGCGAAGCGCCGCCTCAGCCCCTTGCGCGTCGGCGAGCAGCAGATGGTCGAAGACGAGGCGGTGCTCCATCAGAAGCTCGGTCTCGTCATGCACGCCGATATAGGTGCCGAACAGCCGGCTCACGACCAGTGAGAGCTGCGAGCGGCGCACCGTCTCGGCGAGCCGGCGGTTGCGCACATGCGCGAGGCAGTCGGCATGCAGGTCGCTTTCGAGCCGGTCGATCGTCTCCTGCCGCACCTTGGCCCCGGTCTCCAGCGTGGCGCGCACGCGCTCGCGCATGGCCGAAACCGCGTCGCGGTCGAGGCCGGCGAGCGCCAGTCCGAGCGCGCTCGGCTCCAGCAGGCGGCGCACGTCATGCGCCTCATCCAGCATGCGGGCGCTCAGCGGGCCGGCGATCCAGTGCGAGGAGCGGTCCTTGGCGATGACGCCATGCCCGTCCATGCGGGACAGCACGTCGCGGATGACCGTGCGGCTGACGGAGAAATGATCCCCGAGCCCGGCTTCCGAAATCTGGTAGGTGCCGAACGGGATGCAGTTCAGCACGTCCGCCTCGACGGCCTCGAAGATGCGCTCCCAGCTGGGCTGCACGAGCGCAGCGCCGGAGAGGCGCTCGGAGAGGTCGAGGTCGAGCAGATGCAGGTTGCGCCGCACCGGCTCGGCGGCACCGCCATTGCCGCCGACGACATAGCCGTACTCCTGGGTCAGCCTGATGCTGCCCTCCTTTTCCAGCAAGGCGAGCGCGCGTTTCACCGGCGGGCGGCTGACGCCGAGCCGGTCGGCCACGGCGGCGGTGAACAGCCGCGTGCCCGACGGCAGGCGGCCGCTGCTAATGTTGGCGGCCAGCACCTCGCGGACGATGTCGTAGTAGGGGCGGTTGGCCGGCAAGCAATGCGCTCCGCAAGCGGTGAAGTGTTCAGAGGCCTAGCACTGAAACAGGCCGCCTGTCAGGTCAACCGGCAGTCGCCTGAGCTTGATCACAGGTCGGAATCAAGCATTTGCGGCAGCGGACCCCGCGGACTAAGCTTCCGAATCCTGGACGCGGCATTCATTCCGTGGCGAGTCGAGGCGAGGACCCGTGCATGACGGCCAACGGCCACAAGAAGATTGCCGGCATCGGCTCCACCCAATGGGAGCGACAGAGCTTCGGCGAACGCGTGAAGACGCTGCGCAAGGCGGCGGGGTGGACGCTCGCCAATCTCAGCGACGAAAGCGGGCTTGCGCTGTCGACCATCTCGAAGGCCGAGCGCGGCATCATCGCGCTCACCTACGACTCGATCCTGCGGCTCGCCTACGCCTTCGACATGGAGATGAGCGAGTTGCTGGCGGAAGACAGCGGTGACATCTCGGAAGTCGTGACGCTCGAGCGCAAGGGCCAGGCGCAGAAGGTCGAGAACGAGTATTATGTCATGCACATGCTGTGCTCGACGCGCACGCGCAAACGCATGATGCCGGTGCACGCCACCATCAAGGCAAACAGCGTCGAGGAATTCTCGAGCTTCATCAATCATCCCGGCGAGGAGTTCGTCTACGTGCTCGAAGGCCAGCTCACCTTCCAGATCGAGGGCCAGGCCCCACGCGTGATGGAGCCGGGCGACAGCGTCTATTTTGACAGCGGACTCGGCCACGCCTATCTGAGCACCGGCGCTACCGCCGCCAAGCTGATCGTCGTCTGCTGGCATCCGCTGCCCAGCGATGCCACCGAATCCGACCGGCATCCCGAGCGGACAGTGATGTAGCGTCACCCGACCGGATTTTTCCTATAAGAAAATTTTGCTTGTCTCGGCCAAGAATCCCGTTCAGATATCGGACATGGTTGAGCGTGCGGATTTCCTTGTCGTGGGTGCCGGTATTGCCGGGGCCTCTGCTGCCTTTGAACTGTCCCGCAACGCCAGCGTCGTGCTCGTCGAGCGCGAGTCGCAGCCGGGCTATCACTCGACCGGCCGCTCGGCCGCCGTCTTCACGGAAATCTACGGCAACGCGGTCATCCGCGCGCTGACTGTGGCGAGTGCGCCCTTCTTCGCCAATCCCGGCCACGGTTTCAGCGACTATCCGCTGTGGTCGCCACGCCCGCTGATCATGATCGCGCGCAAGGACCAGATGCCGGAGCTGGAGGCGCTTTACGAAGTGGCGGTCAAGCTGGTGCCGACGCTGAAGATCATCGACGCGGACGAGGTGCGCGCGCGCCTGCCGGTGCTGCGGAAGGATTACATCGAGGCCGGCCTGCTCGAGGAGAACTCGCGCGACCTCGACGTGAACGCCATCCACATGGGCTTCCTGCGCGGCGCCCGCGCACGCGGCACGCAGCTGGTGCAGAACGCGGAAGTGCGCGGCGCACGGCGCGACCGCGACGGCTGGGTGGTCGAGACGGCCGCCGGCGAGATCGCCGGCAAGGTGCTGGTGAACGCGGCCGGCGCGTGGGCCGACGAGCTTGCAGCGCTGGCCGGCGCAGCGCCGATCGGACTGGTGCCGAAGCGGCGCAGCGCCTGCATCTTCACCTTCGAGCCATGGCAGGCGGTCGAGGGCTGGCCGACGATCATCGACATCTCCGAAGAGTTCTACTTCAAGCCGGAGGCCGGCAAGCTGCTCGGCTCGCCGGCCGACGAGACGCCGACGCCGCCCTGCGACGCGCAGCCGGAAGAGCTGGACATCGCCATCGCCATCGACCGCATCATGCAGGCGGCCGACGTCGACGTGCGCACGGTCGAACGCAAATGGGCCGGACTGCGCAGTTTCGTGACCGACAAGTCCCCGGTCGTCGGCTATGATGACGCCGTCGAAGATTTCTTCTGGCTGGCCGCGCAGGGCGGCTACGGGATCCAGACCTCGCCGGCGCTGTCGCGCACGGCGGCGGCACTGGCGCGGCGGGAGGCCGTTCCGAGCGACGTCGCGTCGCTCGGCGTCAGCGAGGCAAGCCTCGCGCCGGACAGGCTCCGGCGCGGCGGGGATTTGAACATGAACGCAACACAAAAAAAGGGGTGACTGACATGAAAAAGCTTGCAACCGCACTGCTGACCGCGAGCGCCTTCGCGCTTTCGGCCGGCCATGTCCTCGCCGAGGACAAGGAGCCGATCATCCTTGGCGCGGCGATCGCACAGACCGGCTTCATCGCCGCCTTCGACACCGACCCGGCCAAGGCCGCCGAAATGGCGATCAAGAAGATCAACGAGGAAGGCGGCGTGCTCGGCCGTCCGCTCAAGATGATCTACTCCGACACCAAGAGCGAGATCCCGGCGGGCGCCGTGTCCGCCATGGAAGTGATGGACCAGGGCGCCGACATCGTCATCACCACCGGCGACTTCGACTTCGGCGGCACCGCCGCCCGCGCCGCCAATGCGCAGGGCAAGCTGGCCATCGCGCCGTTCGCGGCCGATCCGAAGTTCGGTGTCGAGGGCATCGGCCCGTACGCCTTCACCTTCTCCACGGCCAGCGACACGGTCGGCGCGGTGCTCGCCGAGTTCGCCACCAAGAAGGGCTGGAAGAACGCCTACGTCCTGACCCAGACCACCATCCAGTACGACCAGTCGGTCAGCGCCTCGTTCCAGGCCCGCTTCAAGGAGCTGAACGGCGACGCGGCACTCGTCGGCACCGACACCTTCACCATGGACGACGCCTCGATCGCGACGCACATCACCCGCATCAAGGCGCTGGCCACCCCGCCCGACGTGATCCTGCTCGCCAGCTTCGCGCCGGCCGGCCCGGGCGCGCTGCGCCAGCTGCGCGCTGCCGGCATCGAGACGCCGGTGCTCGGCGGCGAGGACATGGACGGCGACTTCTGGCTGGAAGCCGTGCCGAACCTCTCCAACTTCTACTTCGCCGCGATGGCGTCGGTGTTCGGCGACGATCCGCGTCCGGACGTCAACGCCTTCATCAAGGAGTTCACCGAGCTGCACGGCGCGCATCCGTCGACCGCGCACACGGTGACCGGCTGGTCGGTGATCCAGGCGATCAAGGTTGCCGCCGAGCGCGCCGGCTCGATCGAGTCGGACGCCATGAAGGCCGAGTTCGAGAAGTTCAAGGATGAGCCGCTGCTCGTCGGTCCGACGACCTTCGACGCGACGACCCACATCAACTTCTACCGCCCGATGGTGATCATGCAGGTGCAGGACGGCAAGCATTCGGCCGTCGAGCTGCACACGCCGGAGAAGGTCCCCGGCCGCTAAGCGGCCCGGCACGAACGAAGACGGGACGATGGGCAACAACGTGACAGGGGGCGCGCTTGTGGCGCGCGGGATCGGCGTGCATTTCGAGGGCCTCAGGGCCCTCGAAGGCGTCGACCTGACCCTGTCGCGCGGCGAGATCCTCGGCCTCATCGGACCCAACGGGGCGGGCAAGACCACGCTCGTCAACGTGCTCAGCGGCTACCAGAAGCCGAGCGAAGGCGACGTCGCCATCGACGGCGCCGAGACCCGGACCTGGCAGCCGCACCATTTCGCCCGCAACGGGCTCGGCCGCACTTTCCAGGCGGCGCGTCTCTTCCCCGAACTCTCCGTGCTGGAGAATGTCGAGATGCCGGGCGTCGGGCTCGGCCTCGCCCGCGCCACTGCGCGCGACAAGGCACGCGAGATCCTCACCGACCTGGGGATGGAGCAGCGCATGGGCGTCACCGCCAGCGCGCTCAGCTATGGCGAGGAACGCCTCGTCGGACTGGCGCGCGCGCTGGCGCTGTCGCCGAAATTCCTGCTGCTCGACGAGCCCGCCGCCGGGCTCTCGCCGCAGGAAGCGCAGGAACTGATGCGGCAGATCGCGGAGGTGCGCGACCGCTACGGCTGCGGCGTGCTGCTGATCGAACACAACATGCAGGTGATCATGCGCCTGTGCGACCGCGTGCAGGTGCTGGCGCGCGGCAAGACCATCGCCGTCGGCTCGCCGGCGCATGTGCGCGCCTCGGCGGAAGTGCGACAGGCCTATCTCGGGGCGACAGACGAAACCGGCACCGGCGTGCGCGGCCGCAACGGAACGCACGAGGCAGGCGCGGAGCTGCTCGGCATCGACAATCTCGTCGTCGACTATGGTTCGGTGCGGGCGCTGTCGGGCGTGTCGATATCCGTGAAGCAGGGCGAGTTCGTCGCTGTCATCGGTCCGAACGGGGCCGGCAAGTCGACGCTGCTCGCCGCAATCACCGGGCTGGTGAAGCCGAAGTCGGGCACCATCCGTTATGACGGCAAGGCGCTCTCCGGCGAGGCGCCGGCGCAGCGCGTGCGTGGCGGCATCGCGCTGGTGCCGGAAGGCCGGCGCATCCTCTCCAACCTCACCGTCGAAGAGAATCTGCGCGTCGGCGAGACGGTGCAGCGCGGAAGCGCCGAGGCACCGCGCCGCTTCGAGGAAGTGCTTGAACGCTTCCCGATCCTGCGCTCGCGGCTGAAGGGCTACGCCGGACGGCTGTCGGGCGGCGAACAGCAGCAGCTGGCCATTGCGCGCGCGCTGCTTTCCGGCCCACGCCTGCTGCTGCTCGACGAACCGTCGCTCGGGCTGGCGCCGCTGATGATCGAGCAGGTCTACGAAACGCTGTCGACGCTGTCCGCCAGCGGCCTGACCATCCTGCTGATGGAGCAGAACGCCAACCGCGCGCTGCTCGCCGGCGACCGCGCCTACGTGCTGCGGCACGGCACCATCGAACTCGAAGGCGCGACGGCGGCGCTGCGCGTCGATCCCGCCTTCGACCGCGCCTATTTCGGCTTCGACACGCGCGAGGGGGTCGCAACACATTGATCGCGCTCCAGCACATCCTCGACGCCATCAATGTCGGCGGCCTCTACGCGCTGATGGCGCTCGGCATCGGCCTGATCTTCGGCATCATGCGGCTGATCAATTTCGCGCATGGCGAGATGGTGATGGCCGGCGGCTATGCGATGACGATGATGGTCATGCTGCCGACGCCGCTGGTGATCGTGCTGTCGATCGCCTTCGTCATCGTGATGGCGCTGATGATCGAGCGCGGCGCGTTCCGCCCGCTGCGCGGCAAGGACCCGGCGACGCTGCTGGTGGCGTCCTTCGCGGTCTCCTACTTCCTGCAGAACCTGGCGATCATGATCTTCGGCACGCGGCCGATCCCGTTCACCTTCCTGCCCGGACTGGCTGAGATCTACGAGGTCGCCGGCCTGCGCGTGCCGCTGCTGCAGTTCGTGTCGCTCGGCCTGACCGTGCTGGCACTTGGCGGGCTGGCGCTGCTCCTGAAGCGCACCGCCATCGGCATCGAGCTGCGCGCCGCAGCCGAAGACGTGGTGACGGCGCAGCTTTCCGGCATCCGCGTCAACCGCGTCATCGCCATGGCCTTCGCGCTCAGCGCCGTGCTCGCCTGGGTGGTGTCGCTCATCTATTCGGCCCAGATCGGCCAGCTCAGCCCGACCATGGGCGTGCGGCCGCTGATCATCGGCTTCGTCGCCACCATCCTCGGGGGCCTGGGCAGCCTGCCCGGCGCAGCGCTCGGCGGCTTCGTCGTCGGCGTCGTCTCGGTGCTGCTGGAAGTGGTGCTGCCGCCCGAGACGCGGCCATTCCGCGAGGCCTTCCTGTTCGGCCTCGTCTTCATCATCCTCGTGGTGCGGCCGGAAGGCCTGGTGCGCGTGCGCGCCCTGCAGGAAAGGGTCTGAGCCGATGACCCGTTCGCCCTACCGCGACGCCCTCATCACCGCCTTCCTGCTGGCGGCGGCGGTCGGCATCGTCACCATCGTCGGGCTGCAGCTGTCGGGCGGCACGCAGCGCATCATCACCGAAGCGATGATCAAGCTGATCATCGTGGTCGGCATGTATATCTTCGTCGGCAATTCCGGCCTGCTGTCCTTCGGCCATATCGGCTTCCTCGGGCTCGGCGCGTACACCGCCGCCTGGCTGACCATCCCGCCTTCGGTGAAGGCGTCGCTGATGCCCGGCCTGCCGGCCTTCCTCGCCGCCGCCGAGATGCACCCGCTGGTCGCCGCGATCGCCGGAGGATTGCTGGCAGCGTTCGCAGCGCTTGTGGTCGGCATACCGCTGACGCGGCTCGCCGGCATCGCCGCCTCGATCGGCACCTTCGCGATGCTGGTGATCTTCTATGCCATCTTCTCCAACTGGACGTCGGTGACCGGCGGCCAGGGTTCGCTCTACAGCCTGCCGATCTGGACGAGCCTGCCGGTCGCGGCGGCTTTCGCGGCAGTGACGATCTTCGGCGCGGCGCTCTACCAGGCGAGCGCCTCGGGCTTCCGCCTGCGCGGCTCGCGCGAGGACGCCGTCGCCGCCAAGGCCGCCGGCATCGACATCCGCCGCGAACGGCTGATCGCCTTCGTGGTGAGCGCCTTCTTCGTCGGCATGGGCGGCGCGCTCTACGCCTATTTCCTGCAGGTGGTCGTCGCCAACGAGTTCTACCTGAAGCTCACCTTCATCACCGTCGCCATGCTCGTCATCGGCGGCATGCGCTCGCTCACCGGCGCGGTGGTCGGCACGGCCTTCGTGGCGCTGCTGTCGGAACTGCTGCGGCAGGCCGAAAAAGGCATCGACCTCGGCTTCGTGGTGGTGGGCGGACGCCTCGGCCTGCAGGAAGTCGGGCTGGCGACCGCAATGCTGCTGGCGCTCATCTTCCGCCCGCGCGGCCTCACCGGCGGGCGCGAGCTCGTGGTTCCCGGGCGACGCTAGAGCGCCCGAACGGATTTGGACTGGAGACGAAAATGAAAATGGTTGGCGTCGATGTCGGGGGCACGTTCACCGACGTCATGTATTCGGACACAGTCGATCGCAAGATGATCATCCACAAGGTGCCGACCACCGGCGACGACCCGTCGCGCGGCGTGATGACCGGCATCCTGGAGCTGTGCGAGAAGAACGGCATCGACGCCGGCGAGATCGACTACGTCTTCCACGGCACGACGATCGCGACCAATGCCATCCTGGAGTATCGCGGCGCCGAAGCCGGCATGATCACCACCAAGGGCTTCCGCGACATCATCCATATCGGCCGCCACCAGCGGCCGCAGCACTATTCGATCATGCAGGAGATCCCGTGGCAGGATAAGCCGCTGGTCAAGCGCCGCCACCGCAAGGTGGTCACCGAGCGCCTGGTGCCGCCGGCCGGCGACGTGCTGGTGCCGCTCGACGAGGACGAGGTGCGCAAGGCGGCGCGCGAGCTGAAGCAGGCCGGCGTGCGCTCCATCGCCATCTGCTTCCTGTTCTCCTACCTGAACTCCGCGCATGAGGATCGCGCCCGCGACATCGTGCTGGAAGAGTATCCGGAAGCGTTCGTCACCACGTCGAGCTCGGTCGTGGCGCAGTTCCGCGAGTTCGAGCGCTTCACCACGGCGGCGATGAACGCCTATATCGGCCCGCCGGTGCGCGACTACATCCGCCGGCTCGACGACACGCTGCGCAGCGCCGGCATGAAGGCCGAGCTGCGCATCATGCGCTCGAATGGCGGCGTCGCCACGCCGGCGACGATCGAGGAATTCCCGGTGCTGACGCTGCTCTCCGGCCCGGCGGCCGGCGTGCTCGGCGGCGCCATCTGCGGCGCGCTTTCGGGCCGCCGCAACCTGATCACCTTCGACGTCGGCGGCACCAGCGCCGACATCGGGGTCACCAACGAAGGCGAGTTCAGCGAAGCCTCGGCGCGCGACACCTACATCGCCGGCTACCCCGTGCTGGTGCCGATGATCGACATCCACACGATCGGCGCCGGCGGCGGCTCGGTCGCCTATGTCGACGCAGGCGGCTCGTTCCATGTCGGTCCGCGTAGCGCCGGCTCGGTGCCCGGCCCGGCAGCCTATTCGCGCGGCGGCGTCGAGCCGACCGTGACCGACGCCAACGTGGTGCTCGGGCGCCTCGACAAGGACAATTTCCTCGGCGGCGCCATGAGCCTCAACGTGAAGGGCGCGCAGAAGGTGGTGGGCGACATCGCCAACGCGCTGAAGCTGTCGGTCGACGAGGCCGCGGCTGGCATCATCACCATCCTCAACGCCAACATGGCCAACGCGATCCGCTCACGCACGGTGCAGAAGGGCATCGATCCGCGCGACTTCGCGCTGATGGCCTTCGGCGGCGCCGGCCCGCTGCACGGCGCGGAAGTCGCCGACATGCTGGGCATCCCGGAAGTGATCGTGCCGGCCTATCCGGGCATCACCTCGGCGCTCGGCCTGCTCGCCAGCGAGCTGAAATACGACTCCATCCGCACCCAGTTCCAGGTGTCCAACGCGCTCGACCTGGCGCGCATGAACGCCGACTTCGCGCAGATGGAAGCGGACGTGCGGCGCCAGTTCACGGCGGACAGCGTGCCGACCAAGAATGTGACGCTGCGGCGCTTTGCCGATGCGCGCTACGTCGGGCAGGGTTACGAGCTGCGCATCGAGATCCCCGGCAAGAAGATCGATGCCGCGAGCATGAAGAAGGCCTTCGCGCAGTTCCACCAGATCCACGAGGCCGAATACGGCCACGCCTTCCCCGAGGCGCCGATCGAGATCGTCAACATCCGCGTCAACGGCACCGCTCCCAGCCCGCAGCTGGAGTGGCCGAAGAAGAAGGGCGGCGCGAAGGACAAGGCGCTGGTGAAGACTGCCAAGACCAAGTTCCGCGTCGATGGCACTCTGAAGAGCTTCGACACCGCCTTCTACCGCCGCACCGACCTGCCGGTCGGCAAGAAGATCGCCGGGCCGGCCATCGTGCTGCAGCTCGACACTACCACCGTGGTCCCGCCGAACTGGTCGCTGATGGCCGACGCGCAGGGCAACCTCATCCTCACCGCCGGAGGCAGGAAATGAGCAAGAAGGCCGTGAAAACCGCTACCAAGAAGCCGGCCGCCAAAGCCGCGAAGCCGGCACGCGCCGCCAAGGCCGCGCCCGCAAAGGCCACCGCGAAGGCTGCCGTGAAGCCGGCTGCCAAGGCCGCGAAGGCCAAGGCTGTCGCCAAGGCGAAGCCGGCGCGCACCCGCATCGACCCGATCACCGCCAAGGTGATCCAGGGCGCGCTGGAGAACATCGCCATCGAGATGGGCTACAAGCTCATGCGCATGAGCCACTCCTCGATCATCCGCGAGTCGGAGGATTTCGGCGCGGCGCTGATCGACGGCGAGTGCCGGCAGCTGGCCGAAGCCAAGCAGTCCACACCGCTGCAGTCGGGACCGATCCCCGGCTATATCAAGGGCATGCTGAAGATGCTCGAGGAGCGCGGCGAGACGATCAAGCCGGGCGACGTGTTCATGCACAACGACCCGTATGGCGGTGCGACGCACGGCCCGGACGTGGCGTTCATCGTGCCGGTGTTCTTCAAGAAGAAGCTGGCCGGCTACGCCGTCACCACGGCGCACCATCTCGACATCGGCGCGCATACGCCGGGCTCGGGCGGCATCGTCGACGCCATCGACTGCTATGCCGAGGGCCTGCGGTTCCAGGCGATCAAGGTCTACGAGGAAGGCAAGCGCAACGCGCAGGTGTGGCACATGCTGCGCACCAACATCCGCCTGCCCGACCTGGTGCTGGGAGACATGGAGGCGCAGATCGCAGCCTCGCGCATCGGCGCGCAGCGCTATCTCGAACTGTACGAGCGCTACGGCCTCGAAACCGTGACGGCGGCGACCGAGGACATGTTCGACGCCTCCGAGCGGCTGCTGCGCGCGGCGATCGCCAAGCTGCCCGACGGCGAGTATTCGGCCACCACCTACATCGATGGCTTCCTCGACGATCCGAACCCGGCGCGGCGTGACCTGCCGATCAAGGTGACGATCAAGATCAAGGGCGACGAGATGCTGGTCGACCTGACCGGTACCGCGCCGCAGGTCTCGGACCGGCCGATCAACATGCCGTACAAGGGCACGGTCGACTGCGCGATCTGGCTGTCGGTGCGCTCGGTGCTGCTCGATTCGGCCGTGCATGGCGAGATCCAGCAGAACGAGGGCCTGACGCGGCCGATCAAGATCTTCGCGCCGGAAGGCACGCTCGCCAACCCGATTTTCCCGGCGCCGGTGATCGCGCGCTTCTGCCCCGGCATCGAGCTGTCTAACGCCGTGGTGCAGGCGCTGAGCCAGGTGGTGCCGCGGCAGGTCTGCGGCTCGTGCGGCAATGGCGGCGGCCTGCTGCTCGCCGGCGAGCAGGGCGGCAATTTCTGGCTGCAGGTCGAGCTGTTCTCGGGCAGCTATGGCGGGCGCTACCAGATGGACGGCATGGATTCCGTCGACGTGCTCTACGCCAACACGCGCAACAACCCGATCGAGGACATCGAATCGCACGTGCCGCTGCGCATCGAGCGCTACGAGCTGCGCGAAAAGGTGGCCGCGGCCGGGCGCTGGCGCGGCGGTGTCGGCTCGATCCGCCACCTGCGCTTCCTCTCCCCGGGCAGCGCCTCGGTGGAGAGCGAAGGCCACAAGTATGCGCCGCAGGGACTGTTCGGCGGCGCCGACGGAACCCCGTCGCAGCTGGTGCGAATCAAGCAGGACGGCAGCGAGATCCAGCTGCCCTCGAAGGTGCCGCACCATCCGTTCGGCGAGGGCGAATCCATCGTCGCCATCCGCGCCTGCGCGGGCGGCTACGGCAATCCGTTCGAGCGCGAGCCGCAGGACGTGCTGGACGACGTGCTCGACGAATACATCACCCCCGAGCAGGCATTCACCCAGTACGGCGTGAAGATCGCGCGCGGCAAGATCGACGAGGCGGCGACACGCGCCGCCCGCGCCAAGGCATAAGGAGGCCGTCAGTATGCCCCGTTTCATCAACATCGCCGGCGCGCAGCTCGGCGGCATCGCCCGCAACGAGACGCGCAAACAGGTGGTCGAGCGCATGATCGCGCTGCTCCACGACGCGCACAAGCGCGGCGCGGAGGTGGTCGTGTTCCCCGAACTGGCGCTGACCAGCTTCTTCCCGCGCTGGTGGATGACCGACCAGGCAGAGGTCGATTCCTTCTACGAGCGGGAGATGCCGAACGCCGACACGCAGCCGCTGTTCGACCTGGCGAAGAAGCTCGGCCTCGGCTTCTACCTGGGCTACGCCGAGATCGCCGAGATCGATGGCAAGACGCGCCACTTCAACACGTCGATCCTGGTCGATAAGACCGGCACCATCATCGGCAAGTACCGCAAGATCCACCTGCCCGGTCATGCTGACCATCGTCCGCACATGCCCTACCAGCATCTGGAGAAGCACTACTTCGAGGTCGGCGACCTCGGCTTCGGCACCTGGGATTTCGCCGGCGGCAAGTTCGGCATGGCGATCTGCAACGACCGCCGCTGGCCGGAGACGTATCGCGTCATGGCGCTGCAGGGCGCGGAAGTGGTCGTGCTCGGCTACAACACGCCGACCCACATTCCGTGGGAGCCGGTCTACGACCACCTCTCCGCCTTCCACAACCATCTGGTGATGCAGGCTTCTGCCTACCAGAACTCGATGTATGTCGTGGGTGTCGCCAAGGCCGGCAAGGAAGAGGGCTCGAACCTGCTCGCCGGCAGTTGCATCGTGGCGCCGTCGGGCGAGATCATCGCGCTGGCGCAGACCGCCGGCGACGAGGTGATCGTGGCGAAGTGCGACCTCGACATCGGCCTTTACAACCGCCGCGCGATGTTCAACTTCGTCGAGCACCGGCAGGTGCAGCACTACAACAAGATCACCGACAAGATGTGATCGCGTGCGGTGCCGGCCACAAAGCCGGCACCGCCCTCTGCCGCCAAGGCATCCCACGTTCCCGGCGCCATCAGGTCGCGCCGGCCTTGCGATGACCGCCATCGCTTCATACGTTCCCGTGATACGGCGCCGGCGGCGGCGCACACATTGCGCCGCAGCCGGCGCGAGACACAGGCAGGAACGTCAAGATGACCCTCCAGACCACGCTGAATTCGATCGTGGCCGGGCGGGCGACGAACCCGGACGAT
>JBFXFO010000011.1:0-13231 GCA_050178915.1 Rhizobiaceae bacterium
TGCCGCGCTCGACCTGCAGGCCGGCGAACTGCACATGCGGCGCAACGGCGCCGACCTCGACCTCGCCGCCAGCATGACCGGTGCGTCACCGCAGGGAGCGATGCTGCGGGCGGCGGCAGTGCCGCCGATCGACGGCGCCATCGACGTGACAATCAAGGACGGCGTCAAGCTGGCAACCCGCGGCGGCGGCTCGCTGCGTGGCGTCTCCGGTACGCTGCGTACGCTGACGATCTCGTCGGGCACTGACGCGTCGGTCTCGGTCACGGGGCCGTTCGCGGTGAACGATCAGGGTCTGCTCAACGCCGAACTGATGCTGAGCGTGCGCAACCCGCAGGCGATCGGCGCCATCCTGCAGCGTGTCTTCCCCGCCGCCAGCGAGCAGATCGCCGCCGCCACGATGGGCGTGGCCGCAATGGGACCGGATGCCAGGATTCCGCTGATCGTGAAGGACGGGCGCGCGCAGCTCGGCTTCATCCCGATCGGGCCCGTGCCGGCGATGTAGCGGCGTCCGCCCTCAGGACTTCTTCAGCGTCTCGGGATGCGCGACGGCCTGACGGCCGAAATCCGCCACGTCGATTTCCTGCCCGGCCTCGATGATCGAGCGGCGGATCTTGCGCGTGCGGGTGAACATGTCGAACAGCTTGTCGCCGTCGCCCCAGCGGATCGCCCGTTGCAGCGAGGAGAGATCCTCCGAGAAGCGCGCCAGCATTTCCAAAATGGCGTCCTTGTTGTGCAGGCAGACGTCGCGCCACATGGTCGGATCGGAAGCGGCGAGACGCGTGAAGTCGCGGAAGCCGGAGGCCGAGTACTTGATGACTTCCGACTGCGTCACCGCCTCGAGGTCGTCGGCGGTGCCGACGATGTTGTAGGCAATGATGTGCGGCAGGTGCGAGACGATGGCGAGCACCATGTCGTGGTGGCCGGCGTCCATCGTGTCGACCTTTGAACCGCAGCGGATCCAGAAATCCGACAGCTTCGCCACCGCCTCGGCATCGGCGCCGGGGAGCGGCGTCAGGATGCACCAGCGCCCCTCGAACAGCGTCGCGAAGCCGGCGTCAGGGCCGGAATGCTCGGTGCCGGCGATCGGATGGCCGGGAATGAAGTGCACGGCCGACGGCAGCTCCGGCGCCATCTGCGCGATCACCGACGACTTCGTCGAGCCGACATCGGTGACGATGGCACCGGCCTTCAGCGCCGGCGCGATCTGCTTCGCAACCGCGCCCGAGGCGCCGACCGGCACGGAGACGATGACGAGGTCGGCGTCGCGCACCGCCTCGGCGGCATCGGCAACGTAGGTGTCGCCAAGGCCGAGTTCTTCCGCCCGCCTGAGGGTCGCCGGGCTGCGGGTAGAGATCGCGACATGGCCGGCCAGCTTCTCGCGGCGGATAACATGCGCCAGCGACGAGCCGATGAGGCCGATGCCTACAAGGGCGATCTTCTCGAACATGGGGGCGGACATCGGCGTCAGCTTTTCAGGAAATCGCCAAGCGCCGCGATCACGCCGCGATTGGCCTCTTCCGAGCCGATGGTGAGCCGCAGCGCGTTGGGGAAGCCGTAGGCGGCGACACGGCGCAGGATGAAGCCGCGCTGGGTCAGGAAGGCGTCGGCGTTGACCGCCGAGTGGCGGCCGTCATCGGGGAAATGGATCAGCACAAAATTGCCGACGCTCGGCGTGACGCGCAGACCCAGCGCCTGCAATTCGGTGTTGAGCCAGGCGAGCCACGTGTCGTTGTGCGCGACAGCCTTGTCGACATGCGCGCGGTCCTTCACCGCGGCAATGCCGGCCTCGATCGAGGCGGCGTTGACGTTGAACGGTCCGCGCATGCGGTTGACCGCATCGGCGATGTGCGTCGGCGCATACATCCAGCCAAGGCGCAGCCCGGCGAGCCCGTGGATCTTCGAGAAGGTGCGGGTCATCACGACATTCTGCTGCGACGACACCAGTTCGATGCCGGACTCGTAGTCGTTGCGGCGGACATATTCGGCATAGGCTGCGTCGATGACCAGCAGCACGTGCGGCGGCAGCGCCGCATGCAGGCGGCGCACGTCCTCGAACGGCACATAGGTGCCGGTCGGGTTGTTCGGGTTGGCGAGGAAGACGATGCGCGTCTTCGGCGTGATCGCCGCGATCATCGCGTCGATGTCGGTGCGCTCCTGCTTCTCCGGCACGAACACCGGCGTGGCGCCGGCCGCCTGCGTGTAGATCTTGTAGACGAGGAAGCCATGCGCGCTGATCAGCGCCTCGTCGCCGGGCCGCAGGTAGGTCTGCGCCAGAAGGCCGAGGATTTCGTCGGAGCCGTTGGAGCAGACGAGGTTCGCCGGGTTGAGCCCATGCGCCTCGGCGATCGCCTCGCGCAGCCTCACCGCCGCGCCGTCCGGATACATCTCCAGCTCGCCTGCGACCTTGCGCACCGCCTCCATCGCCTTCGGCGAGGCACCGAGCGGTGTCTCGTTGGACGAGAGCTTGTGGATCTTCGCCACGCCCGGCGCCGAGCTCTTGCCCGGCACGTAGGGGTCGATGTCCATGACACCTGGCTTGGGCTCAGGACGCGCGAACTGGTTCATGGATGCTGGCTTCCGTCGAAAAAATGCAGCCGGCTCCTAGCAGAGCTTGCCGGTTGACGCAAAGCCCGGCCGGTTCTAATAGGCAGTACAGACCCCGTGGTGATTTGGCCGGTCGGCTTGCAGCCACGTTAAACAAGTCGCTAAAGGGCCGCGGGGCATCGAAGCCCGTTGGAACCGGTTGCGACTTCGCATCCGGTTTTTTGTTTTCTGGAGTCACTGCCGTGCCCATCAAGGTCCACAACCAGCTTCCCGCGCGCGACATCCTCGTCCGCGAGGGCGTGTCCGTCATGGACGAGCGGACGGCGCTGCGACAGGACATCCGGCCGCTGCAGATCGGCCTGCTCAACCTGATGCCGAACAAGATTCGCACCGAGACGCAGTTCGCCCGCCTTATCGGAGCCACGCCGCTGCAGGTCGAACTGACGCTGGTGCGCATCGGCACGCACCGGGCCAAGAACACGTCCGAGGACCACCTGATCGCCTTCTACCAGACCTGGGAGGAGATCGCGGAGCGCAAGTTCGACGGCTTCATCATCACCGGTGCGCCGATCGAACTGCTGCCCTTCGAGGAGGTCACCTACTGGCAGGAACTGGAGCGCATCCTCGACTGGACGAAGACCAACGTGCATTCGCCCTTCTTCATCTGCTGGGGCGCGATGGCGGCGGCATGGCACTTCCACCGCGTGCCGAAGCACACGCTTTCGAAGAAGGCGTTCGGCGTGTTCCGGCATCGCAACAACGCGCCGGCCTCGCCCTATCTCGCCGGCTTCTCCGACGACTTCTCGATTCCGGTGTCGCGCTGGACCGAGGTGCGCGCCGCCGACATTCCGGCAGCGTCGGGGCTGGAGGTGCTGATCGAATCGGACGACACCGGCCTTTCGCTCCTGTCGGAGCGCGCCGGCAACCGGCTCTACATGTTCAACCACATCGAATACGACTCGACCTCGCTGAAGGACGAGTACGACCGCGACGTGGCGAGCAACACGCCGATCGCCGTGCCGCACGACTATTACCCGGACGACGATCCGTCGAAGCCGCCGCTGAACCGCTGGCGGTCGCACGCGCATCTGCTGTTCGGCAACTGGATCAACCAGGTCTACCAGACCACGACGTTCGACCTGAACGACATCGGCCAGGGGCGGTAGTTCTCCGTTTTGCCGGATGCAGAACCGCAGGCCTCTTGCTGGAATTACTTCGGCGAGTACCTAGCCGCGACGGCGGGCGAGCGCGGCGATCGCCGTGCCCCCCTTCGCCTGGCTGGCGCCGTCGACGATGACGTCGCTGGCGAAACGCGCATGCGCGAGATCGACATCGGCGCCGAAGCTGGCGTCGTTGAGCCACAGCTTGCCGCCGAAGCTGGCTTGCCGGAAGCTCACGACGCTGCCGAAACGGGCGGAGTCGAGCCCGGCCGCGTCGTCGAAGGTGGTGCGCGAGAAATCGACGAAGCCGTCAAAGGCGCAGTTGCCCAGCCCGGCATCGCCGTGAAAACGCGCATCGGCGAAAATGACGGACGCCCCGAACCGGCTGCCGCGGAACCAGACGTCATGCTGGAACTCGGCGTCGGAGAAATTCACATGGCCGCGGAAGCGCGCCTCGCGGAACTGCGTCGAGCCGCCGAACAGCACATGCGCGAAAGACGCGCCCGCGCCGAACTCGGCATTCTCGAAATAGGCGCGGCGCGCGAAGACGGCGCCGGCGAAATCGGCTTCGCCGCGGAAGTGGACGGCATTGAAGAACGCGTCCGCCTTGAAGATCGTGTTGGAGAAATCGACCCGGCCTGGAAATTCGAGCACCGGGAACTCGGCCGGCCATTCATGGGTCTGGCCGGAGAAGTCGGCGAGCGCGACAGCCTCCCACAGCGCCAGAGTGGCCGGATCGCCGGCACACTGCCCGCGCAGGGCGGTCATACGCATCGACCAGCGGTTCCAGTCTTCCGGCCCGGCGGCGAGCCGATCGGCCTGCGCGCGGGCGCGCGTGTCGCGGAAATCGTCGCTGTCGATGACGCCGCTGCCGGGCGTCAGCGCGGCCTGCAGGTCGTCAAGCGCCGCGAGCCAGGAATTGGCGTCGAACAGCGCGGACTGCCATGGCCGCAGAGCCTTTCTTGAAACGCCAAACATGCACCGACCCGAACGAATTTAACAATTCATTAACCGTGTTGCGGGCCGCCAGCAAGGCAGGCCCGGGCTGCAGCGGGACCAACCCACCGGATTAGCAGGCAACATGGTTAACGCTGGCGGGGGCGCGGAATCGCGCCGTCAGCCGTCGGTCGGGACGTTGATGCCACGCTGGAAGCGGCGGTCGCGCTGCGTTGCCGTGCAGTCGACGGGCGGCTGCGCGGCGACCGGGACGAGGCGCGGCTGCGGCTCCAGCCCGCTGATCTCCAGCACCAGCTTGCGCCGGATGGCGGTGGCGAATTCGGCGACGTCGTAGACCGGCATCACGAAGGAACCCGGTCCGCCGGTGACACAATCGGCATAGTAGCGGTCGAGCTCGCGAAACGCCCGCTTCGGGCTGATCATGACCGGCAGCCCGTTGATCACCAGCCCTTTGGCGAGCGCGCGGTCGCGCGCCTCGGCCACCGGGCCGCCCATGTTGTTCGGCCCATCGCCGGAGACGTCGAGCACCTGACGCAGCGCGCTGGCCGGGCTGGCGGCGAACATGCCGGCGGCATGGTCGATGGCGCCGGAGATCGAGGTGCCGTAGCGCGAGCCGGAATCGGGCCGCTCCTCGATGCGCGCGGCGAAAGCGGCGGCGCTCGCCTCGCTGTCGATGATCGCCCAGTCCACCACCGATTGCGGCTGGCCGGCGCCGGCCCACTCGAAATAGGCGAGCGCGATGCGGCGATGCATGCCTGAGCGCACGGCCGAGAGGAAATCCGGGTGGCGCAGCGCGTCGGCATAACCCTTGCGCTGCAGCTGGAACTCGCCCCGGTCCATCGAGCGCGAGCCGTCCACGGCCAGCACCAGCGCAACATCGACCGCATCGTCGTCCTGCGCGACCAGCGTCGGGCCGGAGGGCGCGGCGCAACCCATGCAGAGCGCGATGGTGGCGGCCTTGAGCATGCGGACCCCTTTGACGGGACGATGCTGCAGCACGATCTCGGCCAAATCGGGACGTGAACCGCCCTGACAGCACCCTGTCAGGAGAGGCGCCGGCCCGCCGCTGGCAATCGCCGCGACGGCGACCTATAAGGCGGCCGTCCGCCGCTGCAGCATGCCTGCCGCGGGCGTCCGACACCGACAACCCGAGTCCTGATCATGAGCATGCTGCACGGTTCGCGGCGCAACGCCGCCATCGCGTTCATCTTTGTCACCGCCGTCCTCGACGTGCTGGCGATGGGCATCATCATCCCGGTGCTGCCGCCGCTGATCGAGGAATTCACCGGCTCGAACGCCGAAGCCGGCTGGATCAACGGCGTCTTC
The DNA here is from genome assembly GCA_050178915.1 of Rhizobiaceae bacterium. Taxonomy (GTDB): domain Bacteria; phylum Pseudomonadota; class Alphaproteobacteria; order Rhizobiales; family Rhizobiaceae; genus JBFXAF01. The sequence continues at coordinate 5,988 of JBFXFO010000011.1, forward strand.
GTGGCGCTATGGGCGGTGATGCAGTTCATCTGCTCGCCGATCGTCGGCTCGCTCTCCGACCGCTTTGGCCGCCGCCCGGTCATCCTGCTCTCAACGCTCGGGCTCGCCGCCGACTATGTGCTGATGGCGGTGGCGCCGAACCTCTGGTGGCTGGCGCTCGGGCGCATCATCGCCGGCATCACCTCCTCCAGCTTCACCACCGCCTTTGCCTACATGGCCGACATCACGCCGCCGGAAGGCCGCGCCCGCGGCTACGGGCTGATCGGCGCGGCGTTCAGCGCCGGCTTCGTGGCCGGGCCGCTGCTGGGTGGCGTGCTGGGCGAGATTTCGCCGCGCGCGCCGTTCTGGGTCGCGGCGGCGATGAGCGGCGTCGCCTTCCTCTACGGCCTCGTGATCCTGCCGGAATCGCTGCCGCCCGAGAAACGCATGGCGTTCTCCTGGAAGCGGGCCAATCCGTTCGGCGCGATGAAGCTGCTCGGCTCGCATCCGGAACTGACCGGCCTGGCGGTGGTGAACTTCCTGCTGCATTTCGCCCATCACGTCTTCTCGGCGGTGTTCGTGCTCTATGCCGCGTATCGCTTCGGCTGGGGGCCGTTCGAGGTCGGCATCCTGCTGGCGGCCGTGGGCTGCCTCGACATGCTGGTGCAGGGGGTGCTGGTCGGCCCGGCGGTGAAGCGCTTCGGCGACCGGCCGGTGATGGTGTTCGGCCTGTTCGGTGGCGCCATCGGCATCGCCTGGATGGGGCTGGCGCCGACCGAACTGATGTTCACGCTGGCCATGCTGCCGAACGCGCTCTGGGGCCTCGCCATGCCGACGCTGCAGTCGCTGATGACGCAGCGCGTCTCCGAATCGGAACAGGGGCAGTTGCAGGGCGCCTCGATGAGCGTCGCCGCCATCGCCGGCATCGCTTCGCCGCTGTTCTTCGGCTGGGTCTATTCGCTGTCGATGAAGGAAGGATCGCCGATCCCGTTCCCCGGCACGTCGTTCCTGATCGCCGCCCTCGTGCTGGCGCTCGCCGCCGTGATCGGCTGGGTCGTGGCGCGCCGCGCCGGCAGGGCAGAACGCGCAGACGTCGAACCGGAGGCGGCCGCTAATCCCGTGCCACCCGCGTAGCGCCCTGCGGCGACAGCACCGGAACAAAGACACGCCGCGACGAGCGCGCGGCGACCGGCAGGCCCTGGTAGAGCCGCTTCTGCGCCTCCACCACGATGACGCCCGAGAACATCGGGAAGAAGCGCCGGCCGGTGCGCTCGAACAGGCGGTTGAAGCGCAGCCACCAGCGCCGCCGCGTCGGCGGGAAGAACAGCGCCTCGCCGAACGGGCCGGGCGTGAAATTCGCTTCGCGCAACAGGTCGATGATCTGCCCGCGCGAATAGGGCCGCCCGCTGCCGAAGGGGGTGTCGTCGATGCGCGCCCAGACGCCGCGCCGGTTGGGCACCACGATGACCAGCCGTCCGCCCGGCGCCAGCACGCGCCAGATCTCCTTCAGCGTCTCGCGCGGGTTTTCCGCATGCTCCAGCGCATGCACCATGAGGACGCGGTCGATGGAAGCGTCGAACAGCGGCAGATCCTCGTCGAACACCAGCGCGGTGGCGGAAGGGCCGTCGACCGGCCAGTTCACCGCGCCCTGCGTCGCCGGCATGAAGGCAAAGACGCGCTCCGCCCCCTCGCCCAGCCGGTCCAGCCACGGCAGCGCGTAGCCAAGTCCCACCAGCCGTTCGTTGGGCAGCTTCGCCCAGACGCCGTCCAGCGCCTCGGCAACGGCACGCTCGGCCAGCCGCCCGAGCAGCGTGGCGTAGAAGGCGCGCAGATCGACAATGTCCGACGTCATGCCTGAAGCCTAGTGATGCGCGCCGAGGACTTCAAGAAAGCGGGGTGACAGGCCATGGTCCGCGCCCTATTTTCCGCGCCGATCGAAGGAGACCACCATGACCATCCGCGTCGAGCAGTTCATGTGCCGCACCGACAATTTCGGGGTGCTGCTGCACGACCCCGCCAGCGGCCGTTCGGCGCTGGTCGATGCGCCGGAAGAGCGCCCGATCCTCGAAGCGATCGAGCGCACCGGCTGGAAGCCGGACACCCTGTTCATCACGCATCACCACCCCGACCATGTCGAGGCCAATCTGGCGCTGAAGGAGAAGTTCGGGCTGGAGATCATCGGGCCGGCAGCGGAGGCCGCGAAGATTCCCGGCATCGACCGCACGGTGAAGGATGGCGACGAACTGACCTTCGGCGGCGAGTCCGTGCAGGTCATCTCGACGCCCGGCCATACGGCCGGCCATGTCTGCTTCTATTTCCCGAAATCGGCGACCATCTTCACCGCCGACACGCTGTTCGCGCTCGGCTGCGGACGGCTGTTCGAGGCGCCGCCGCCTGTGATGTACGATTCGCTCACCAAGCTGGCGCGGCTGCCGCTGGAGACGATCGTCTATTGCGGCCACGAGTACACGCAGTCGAACGCCAAATTCGCGCTGACCATCGACCCGACCAATTCGGCCCTGAAGGAACGCGCGGCAGAAATCGACAGGCTGCGCGCCGGCGGCAAGCCGACGCTGCCGACCACCATCGGCGCGGAGCTTTCGACCAACCCGTTCATGCGCTGGCACGACCCGGTGATCCGCCGCAACCTCGGGATGGTAAAGGCGAGCGACGCGGAGGTGTTCACCGAGATCCGCAAGCGCAAGGACGTGTTCTGACAAAAGTCAGAACCGGCGGACGGCCCTACAGAGCGCTGAGCACGAAGCCGAGCGTGATCAGCAGTTGCGCGGCATAGTAGGTGATCCACACTGCCGTACGCATCCAGGCGCGGTGTCGCGACGCCTCCGGCAGCGCAAAACGCTCTGTCGCCAGCAGCCCGTCGGAAATCATGAACAGCACCGCGCCGAGGATGATGACGACGCTGTTCATGGTCAGCGCCGACAACCCCATGATGAAGATCGCAGCGGTATAGACCAGCACCGGCAGCCGCATGTTCGATGGCAGCCGAGGCCAAAGCACCGCCATCATGCCGAGCGCGAAAATCGCCATGAGGATGGCGACCGGGACGCGCCAGATGTCGCCTGTTGCCGACTCCATGCCGGCGCCCGAAAAGGCGAAAAGGGCGATGTAGACGGCATGCGCGGCGAGGAAGCTGGCGAGCCCCGCCATGAACGCGCCCTCGCCGCGCCGCGACAGGAACGCGTCGCCAAGCGCGCTCAGCGCCAGCGCCACCGCCAGCAGGATTGGCGCCTCCTGCACCACCGCCAGAACGGCGAGCAGCGCGACCGGCAGCGTCTTCACCACGGTGCGGCGCAGATCGGGCGTCCGGTCGAGCACAAGCAGGTAGAGTCCTGCCGCCACGACCGACAGGATCAGCAGCCCGTTGGCCATCGATTCGATACCACCTTCAAACGGCATCATGCACGCGCCTCCGCGACCGCCTTGCGGCCGAACAGCATGGATCTGGACGCCAGCACCGCGCCGGCAGTGATGAGCGCGCAGGCGCCGAGCACGATCCAGCTCGGCTCGGCGAAGCCGGCGGCGATCAGCACGATCGTCGAGAGCAGCGGCGCAGCGTAGCTCGCCGCGCCAAGCACCTGGATGTTGCCGCGCTTCACCCCGTGATCCCAGGCGTAGAAGGCGGCCCCGACCGGCATGAGGCCCAGGCCCAGCACCGCCAGCCACTGGCCGGTGGTCTGCGGCACCACGGTCTCCTCCAGCAGCAGATGGCAGACAAGCGAGAGCGCCGCCGTGGCAGCGCAGAACCACGTGACCACCGACGTTGGGACCGCCGAATACCGGCGCGACAACAGCGAATAGGCCGACCACACCACGGCGCACACGCCGGCCATGGCATAGCCGAAGCCATATTGCGCGTCGAAGGCGAGGCCCTGCCCCTTGGTAACGATCAGGAACGTGCCGGCCAGCCCCATCAGCGCCCCGGCGACATGGTGCCAGCGCAGCTGTTCGCCCGGCATCAGTGCCGAGCCGATGACGATGAGGAGCGGCCACAGATAGGCGATGAGACTTGCCTCCACCGCCGGCGCGTTGCGCAGCGCGGTGAAGTAGAAGAAATGGTAGCCGAACAGGCCGGCGATGCCGATCACCCAGACGGCGGCCGGCACTGGCTCGCGGCTGGCCGGGGCATTGCCGAACAGCCGCGCCGCCAGGCCGACCAGCGTGCCGATGGCGAAGGTGATGGCCGACAGCAGGAAAGGCGGCACCGTTCCCGACGCGTCGGTCAGCAACGCCAGCAGCGCCCACATGGCGACTGCCGAAAACCCGATCAGCGTGGCTCGCGCCATTTCCCCTCCGCCGGCGCGGCGGAGCGCGCAGCTGCTACTGTGGCGACAGACGCTTCGCCTGAATGGTGACCGGACCGTATTTGGTCCCCACGGACGCGTGGATGGGCGCATATACTCCGGTAGTGCCGAGCGCCGCAAACGTGATCTGCATGCGGCTCTTGTTGCGCAGGTAGCTCATCGAGCCGTTGCCCGACTGGTAGCCGGCAACCGGCACGAACCTGGCCTTGCAGGCGACCGTGGCCTTGCGGTCGAAGCCGGGGACTTCGGCCTTCTGCTGGGATGGCGACAGGACGATGTCGGCGCGCAGTTCGCCGTCGAAGATGTGCATGGTGCGGCTGCATACCTTGGAGAGGCTGGGCGCGCGCACCAGCGCCGCCGAGATCGGATCGGTCACGCCGCGCAGCTCGGCCTCCGAGACGGTGACCCAGTCATTGCCCTTCGGCACGACGGGCGGGTCGTTCTGGTAGGACGCGACGTTGCCCTTCTTGAAGCTGAGCGTCGTGCTCTTGGCTTTCTTGCCGTAGGTGTAGCTGACGGAATAGCTGTCCGGCCGCGTGTCGCCCTTGGCGAACTGGCCCGAAACGACCGTCCTGCCATGCGTGGAATCGAACATCACGCCGAGCCCCGCAGACGCGATGGAGCCCTCGAGCTCGAAGCCGGCCTCGGAGATGCGGCTGGTGAACTGCGACTTCGCCACGACGAAGCCGAGATAGCTCATCCGGTACTCGGCAGTGAACGTTTCGGCCGCCGTCGCCTGCTGGCCCGCTGCGAGAAGAATGACGCTGGCCGCCAGCATGGCCGGGGCCGCAGCAAATCGGATCCGCATGGATACGCACCGCTCTTTGAAGTATGTCCCCTTCGGTTGCCGAGTATCCGCCGGATTTAGGCACCATTGTGGACAATTGCGGCATTCGTGCCGAATGTGCGGCGAAGCGGGCACGCTTGACGCCCCCGCCAAATGCCATTATGGGAACCCGACTTTTCCAGAGGCCGCTGACAGCTCGCGCGCCGACGTTCCGGCGCGGCGAAAGTCAATTGACCAGAGATCAGCGGTCTGAAATCGAACTGAAGGTGTGACGTATGTCCCGCGAATGTGAACTGACCGGCAAGGGAGTTCTGACCGGCAACAAGGTCAGCCACGCCAACAACAAGACCAAGCGCCGGTTCCTGCCGAATCTGGTCAACGTGACGCTGATCTCCGAGGCGCTGAACCGCAACGTTCGCCTGCGCGTCTCCGCCAACGCCCTGCGTTCGGTCGAGCATCGCGGCGGCCTCGATGCCTTCCTCGCCAAGGCCGATGCCGACGAGCTGTCGCAGCGCGCCCGCCTGCTGAAGAAGCAGATCGCGAAGAAGCAGGCCGATCAGCCGGCCGCCTGATTTCAGTGACTGTGGCGGGCTTCGGCCCGCCGGCTGGTTCCATTACCCAGGATAAAAAAATGAACGTCTCACGCTACCTGCCGTTCGTCTTCGCCATGGCGCTTGTCGTCGTGGCATCGAATATTCTCGTCCAGTTCCCGATGCAGGGAAATCTGGGCAGCGTCGCCCTCGCGGACATCCTGACCTGGGGCGCCTTCACCTACCCCCTCGCCTTCCTCGTCACCGACCTTGCCAATCGCCGCTACGGGCCGAAGCTCGCGCGTCGCGTCGTGTTCGCCGGCTTCGTGACGGCGGTCATCTGCTCGATCGTCGTGCCGCCGCTGCTGTTCCGCGCCGGCCTGCTCGAATTCGAGACGACGGCCGACCGGCTGGTGCGCATCGCGGCGGCATCGGGCGCGGCTTTCCTGACCGCGCAACTGCTCGACGTGACCGTGTTCAACCGCCTGCGGCGGCTGTCTTGGTGGCGCGCGCCGGTGTTCGGCAGCATCGCCGGCTCGGTGTTCGACACGCTCCTCTTCTTCACCATCGCTTTCGCGCCGCTCTTCTTCTTCGTCGGCCCGAACGACGATTTCTCGCTGGAGCACGCGCCGCTGCTCGGCACGTTTGCGCTGGAAGCGCCGCGCTGGATCTCGTGGGCGATCGGCGACCTGGCGGTGAAGCTTTTGATCGCGATCGTAGCGCTGATCCCCTACCGCATCATCGCCGCCCGCTGGTCGCAGCCGGTCACGGCGTGATCGCTTGATTCCCTGGGTTCACCTCGACAGCGCGAAGATTCCCGGCGGCGAGGAACTGCGCCTGAAACGGCGAGGCGAAGAATTTTCGATCATGCTCGGCACCAACGAGCTGATGAACAGCCGCCTCTCGGGTTCCGAGGAAGCGCTGGCGCGCCTCGCCATCGCAAAGATCGGCGGGCAAAGGCGGCCGCGCATCCTGATCGGCGGGCTCGGCATGGGCTTCACGCTGCGGGCGGCACTTGGCGTGCTCGGACCGGATGCAGCAGTCAGCGTGGCGGAAGTCGTGCCGGAGGTCGTCGCCTGGGCGAAGGGGCCGATGGCCGGCGTGTTCAAGGGCTGCCTCGATGATCCGCGGGTGACGGTTATCGAGACCGATGTGGCGGAGCCCATCCGCAACTCGGAGTGGGACGCCATCCTGCTCGACGTCGACAACGGACCCGATGGCCTGTCGCGTGCCGGCAACGATCGGCTCTACAGCCATGCAGGCCTGTCGGCGGCGCGCAACGCGCTGACACAAGGTGGCGTGCTTGCCGTGTGGTCGGCGGCGCCAGACCGGCATTTCGCGCAGCGGCTGCGTGTCACCGGCTTTGCCGTGGAAGAAGTGAAAGTGCGGGCGCATGCGGGCAGATCCGGCGCGCGACACGTCATCTGGCTGGCGACCAAGGCGGCCTGACGCCGCTCAGTCCGCGTGCAGGATGAATTCCAGATAGAGATTGCGCTGGAACAGCGAGTGGTTGTCGTCCGACATCAGCGACACCATCTGCGCGCCGTCGGCACGCTGCCAGACCTCCAGCGCCTCCATGTTGTCGATCTGGTAGCGCATGTCGGCCTCGAACAGGACCGGCCCGTC
>JBFXFO010000011.1:13331-41173 GCA_050178915.1 Rhizobiaceae bacterium
GGCGCCTCGGCGACGGCTGGGAAAACTGCGACGGCAGCGAGAATGGCAAACGCAGCAGCGAGCCGCGAAACTACCCCCCTCTGGCCAAAGCTCGTGGTCGGCCTCATGCAGCGCGGCGACCGCGGCGCTGGGCACCACGCGTGTCACGCTGGCTTTCCTCGGCAAACAGCGAGGCGAGCTGTTCCGTCATGGCGCCGGCAAGCTCTTCCGCGTCGACGATGGTGACGGCGCGGCGATAGTAGCGCGTCACGTCATGGCCGATGCCGATGGCGAGCAGTTCGACCGGCGAGCGCGTCTCGATCAGCTCGATGACCGCGCGCAGATGCCGTTCGAGATAATTGCCGGGGTTTACCGACAGCGTGGAATCGTCGACTGGCGCGCCATCCGAGATCATCATCAGGATCTTGCGCTGCTCGGGCCGCGCGATCAGGCGCTGATGCGCCCACAGCAGCGCCTCGCCGTCGATGTTTTCCTTGAGCAGGCCTTCGCGCATCATCAGGCCGAGATTGCGCCGGGCGCGACGCCAAGGCGCGTCGGCGCTCTTGTAGATGATGTGGCGCAGATCGTTGAGGCGGCCGGGGCTGCCCGGCTTGCCGTCGCGCAGCCACTTCTCGCGCGCCTGGCCGCCCTTCCACGCGCGCGTGGTGAAGCCGAGGATCTCGACCGAAACGCCGCAACGCTCCAGCGTGCGCGCCAGGATGTCGGCGCAGGTGGCGGCGACCGTGATCGGCCGGCCGCGCATCGAGCCGGAATTGTCGAGCAGCAGCGTCACCACCGTGTCGCGGAACTTGGTGTCGCGCTCCTGCTTGAAGGACAGCGGCTGCATCGGGTCGATGACCACGCGCACCAGCCGCGCCGGGTCGAGCGTGCCCTCTTCGAGGTCGAAATCCCACGAGCGGTTCTGCTGCGCCATCAGGCGCCGCTGCAGCCGGTTGGCCAGCCGCCCGACCACGCCCTGCAGATTGGCGAGCTGCTTGTCGAGGAAGGCGCGCAGGCGGTCGAGTTCCTCCTCCTCGCACAGCTCCTCGGCGCCGACCGTCTCGTCGAAGGCGGTGCTGAACACCTTGTAGTCGATCTCCTTCGGCAGATTGGCGAAGGGATTGTCCTGCCGCCGCGTCTCACCCGGCGTCTCGGAATCGGTGTCGTCGTCCTCGGAGGAATCGTCGGCGGAAGCGTCGGCCGCTTCCATCTCGCCGCCATCCTGCTCGTCGCTGCTGTCGTCGGATTCGTCGGACTGCGACTGGTCGGCGCCGGAATCTTCCTCGCCGCCTTCCTCGCTCTGCTCCTCGCCCTGCGGCTTGTCGTCGTTCTCGTCCTCGGACTCGTCGGTCTGCTGGTCGTCGCCGAGTTCCTCGGCCATCTCCATCGACACCAGCATGTCGCGCACGACGCGGGCGAAAGCCTGCTGGTCGTCGAGCTTGTCGGAAAGCCCTTCGAGGTCGGAACCGGCCTTTTCCTGCACCCAGTCGCGCCAGAGGTCGACCATGCGCCTGCCGCTCTTCGGCACCGGCCGGCCGGTAAGCTTCTCGCGCACCAGCATGGCGATCGCCTCTTCGAGCGGCGCATCCGCGCGGTCGTTCACCTCGGCCAGACTGGCGCGGGCGTACTTGTCTTCCAGCATCGAGCCGATGTTGTCGGCAACGCCTGCCATGGCGCGCGTGCCGATGGCCTCGACCCGCGCCTGCTCGACGGCGTCGAACACCGCCCGCGCCTGCTTGCCTTCCGGCGCCAGCCTGGAATGAATGCGCATGTCGTGGCAGGCGCGCTTCAGCGCCATGGAATCGCCGAGCCCGCGCGTCACCGCGACGTCGTTGCCGGAAGGCTTCTTGGGCAGATCGGGCAGCCGTGCGCGATTTCCGGCGAGCGCCGGGCGTTCTTTCGAGAACGTCACTTCCAGCTCGCGGTCGCCGGCGAGCGCACGCATGCACACCGTCACCGACCGCTTGAAGGCATCAGCCTCGTTGCCGGTCTTGCCCTTGCCGCGCGTGTTGTCGCCGGGGCCCGCCATCGCGCCTCAGTTCGCCGGCTCGAGCGACTCGGCCGAGACATCCTTGAAGGTGACGTCGGCCGGCAGCTCGACCGCCTCCAGCAGCAGGTCGGGAATCATCTGACCCTTGCGCGGGTCGCCGGTCAGCACGTTGAAGGAGCCCTTCAGCGCGTAATAGCTGTCATCGACGAGTTCGAAACCGACATCGGCATAGAGATTCGAGCCCTTGTCGCCGGCCAGCAACGCAACCTCGAACTGGCCATCGAGCACGAATGTCGTCAGGTGCCCCTCGGCCTCCTCGTTGTCGACCGGAATGGTGATGTCCAAGACAACAGGGTTGGCACGCGACTGGTGGATCAGCGCGGCCACGGGAGCGAAATTGCGGTAGTTCACCGCGCCGCTGAGCCGCAGCACCGGGTCGGCCGCCTGCGCAGCGAACGTCAGCCCGCCGATCAGGCCAGCGGCCAGCACGGCGCGCGGCATCGCGATCATCCCAGCACCACGTTGGCAGCGGATTCCGGCAGGTCCTGACCGAAGGCGCGCTGGTAGAACTCGGCCACCACCGACCGCTCCAGCTCGTCGCACTTGTTCAGGAAGGTCAGCCGGAACGCCATGCCGATGTCGCCGAAGATCTCGGCGTTCTCGGCCCAGGTGATGACCGTACGCGGGCTCATGACGGTGGACAGGTCGCCGTTGATGAAGGCGGAACGCGTCATGTCGGCGACACGCACCATCTTGTTGACGATGTCCTTGCCCTTGTCGTTGCGGTAGTGCTTGGCCTTGGCCAGCACGATGTTCACTTCATTGTCGTGCGGCAGATAGTTGAGCGTGGTCACGATCGACCAGCGGTCCATCTGCGCCTGGTTGATCTGCTGCGTGCCGTGATAGAGGCCCGTGGTGTCGCCGAGGCCGACCGTGTTGGCGGTGGCGAACAGACGGAAGGCCGGGTGCGGGCGGATGACGCGCGACTGGTCGAGCAGCGTCAGCCGGCCAGAGGCTTCCAGCACGCGCTGGATGACGAACATCACGTCCGGACGGCCGGCATCGTACTCGTCAAAGCAGAGCGCGACATTGTGCTGGTATGCCCAGGGCAGGATGCCGTCGCGGAATTCCGTGACCTGCTTGCCCTCGGACAGCACGATGGCGTCCTTGCCGACGAGGTCGATGCGGCTGACATGGCTGTCGAGGTTGACGCGCACCATCGGCCAGTTGAGGCGGGCGGCGACCTGCTCGATATGGGTGGATTTGCCGGTGCCGTGATAGCCGGAGACCATGACGCGGCGGTTGAAGGCGAAGCCGGAGAGGATGGCCAGCGTCGTCTGCTTGTCGAAGATGTAGTCCGGATCGAGGTCCGGCACATGTTCGCTGGCGCTCGAATAGGCCGGAACCACCATCTTGGCGTCGAAGCCGAATGTGTCTTGTACCGACACCGTCGTGTCGGGGAGGTTGGCGATGTCTCGGTCGACCCTGTTCATCATCACTCCACGTGCGAAGGGTTCCCTTCGCCGGCAATCCTGTCGTTTCGCGGGCGTCCTTAGAGCAAAACCGGGAAAAGTGGAAACCGCTTTTCCGTCTGGAGCTGCGCCAACGACCGCCTTATGGCGCTTTCACGTGCCGTGAAACCGCTGTCGCAGAAGGCGGGCCTAGCACAAACCCGCCTGCTTCAGCACACGATAGGCATTGAGCACATCGCGGAAGCGGTCTTCCGAACCACGGTCGCCGCCATTCGCATCCGGATGGTGGCGCTTCACCAATTCCTTATAGCGCGCCTTGATCTCGGTGCCAGTCGCCTTTGCGTCAAGCCCAAGCGTTTCCAGCGCCTTGGCCTCAAGCGGCTTGGCCTTGCGTTCCCGCGCGGCACTCTTGTCGCTGGCCGTGCCGAACAGATTGTAGGGGTCGCGCAGATTCCGGTAGTAGCCGGCGCGACCGGAACGCTGCTGCGCGAAGTCCGGCGCCGAGCGGCTGCCGGTTCCGGTCCCCATCTTCCAGGTCGGGCGGTGGCCGGTCATCGCCTCCTTCTGGAAACGCGCGATCTCGCTGTCGGCGACACCGGAGAAGTAGTTGAAACCCTTGTTGTACTCGCGCACGTGATCGAAGCAGAAGCGGAAGTACTCGCCCTCGCGCATCCGCCCGACCGGCGCGCGGTGGGTGCCCGCCTCTAGGCAGCCGTCCCACTGGCATCCCGGCGCGCGCGACTTCACCTCCGCTTCCGGATCGCGCCGGACGCGGATTTTCTCGAAGTATTTTGGATAGGCTTTCATCGCGCTTGTGGCGCCATTTATGGGGTGTTCGCGGCGGGAAACAAGAATTGACATTTGCCGCGATGTCCCCACTTAGCGGTGACTCGTCGGGCGGCGGCAGAAGCAGCCCGCGCGGCTCCCGCCGCATATAGGTCCGGAGATGCGCCATGTCGATGCAGGCGACGATCGAAACGAAGCTGAACCAGGCATTTTCGCCGCAGCGCATGGTGGTGATCAACGAGAGCCATCTGCATGCCGGCCATCATCACACCGATCGTGGCGATGAAGAGACGTTCGACGGCAGCGGCGAAACACATTTTCGCGTGCGCATCGTCGCCGAAGCCTTTGCCGGGATGAGCCGCATCGCGCGGCACCGCGCGGTCAACGAGCTGCTGGCGCCGGAACTTGCCGCAGGGATCCATGCTCTGGCGATCGAGCCGAACGCGCCGGGCGAGGCGACGCGCTGGTAGCCGCCTGCGCGATCAGGTGCTGATCATCGCCAGCACGCGCTGGGCATATTCCATGCTGGCCTTTTCGCGATCGGCGGCGCCGGTCTTCGGCACGCGCGCGTTGCAATAGGCCTGGGCCGGCGACATGGCGTCGATCTCGGCCTTGGTGAACTCGTGGAAGGCAGCCGAATCCTCAAGCGTCGCCAGCAGCTGCTGGCGGCTCTTCTGCACGGCGCCGGCCTGCTCGAACTCCGCCTCGGGGAAATAGTCCGCCAGCGGATCGCCGGTCTTCGACGCGAGGATGCGCGCATCGACATCGACGGAGCACTGCCGCCGCCGCTCCGCCACCAGCTCCAGCGCCGCCATCTCCTTGCGATAGGATTCCGAGAAGCTCTGCAGCGCGGTGACGAACTTGCCGCGGTGCGGCGTGCACAAGGCGCGGAAGCCGCCGGTGCCGAGGCTGAGCAGCAGCGGTTCGCGCGTCACGTCGTCGACCGCCGGATCGCAGACGGCCTCGCCGACCTGCTTGCTGACCGGCTGCAGCGTCTTCTCCATCTCCGGCGACCATTTCGCCCGGGCGAAGATCTCGGCGAGCCCCGTCGGCTGCGGCGTGTAGCCGGCGCGCACGAGCAGGCCGAGCATCTGCACGTCGCCGCCGGCAATGGAGCGCGCGAATGCGTCGGGCCACATCATGCGCGAGATGCCGAGGCCCGCCAGTTCCTTTTCGGAATCCTCCGCGGGATCCGTCTGCGGATCGTCGGCGGCTGGCTGGGCCGGCGCGGGGTTTGCCTGCTTGGTCGCCGTCGAGACCGGTTCGGCGGCGCGCTCCTCGGCCTTCGCGACCTCGACCTGGCTGGCGATGCGGCGAACCAGCATGTCCTGCGCTTCGCGGGTGAATGGCAGCAGCGCGGCAATGGCGCCACGCTCGCGGATCTGCGGATCCAGCTGGCCGCCGACCACCGGCACGCCACTCAGCACGACCATGATGGCGCAAAGCACGGCGGCGGTGCGCAGGCTGCCGCGCGAGCCTGCAAGGAGGCGCGACCGCGACAGCAGCCACAACAGCGGCGCGGCAATCAGTCCGCCGACGAAATAGACCGTCATGCCGCTCAGGCCAAACAGGGTGTCGGTGACCGGCGTGACGAAATCGAGCACCGGCCCGGCCAGCCCGACCAGCGCCGCGAGCACCAGCACCCAGCTGCCGGAGCGCCCGTCCGGCTCGTATTCAACCGGCATTTCGGCCCGGGCCAGCTGCGGTTCGACGCGGCCGAGATCGCGCGGCGGGGAGAAATCCGCGTAGCGCGCCTCGCTCTGCGTGATCGCGTGCTCAAGCGACGCCGACGAGCGCTCGTAGGCTGCATTGTCCACGTTGCTGGGATGCCGGCGGACCGCCACGCGCAGCTTTTCGTAGATGATGTTGCGCATGGCCGGATCGCTGGCGTTCACTTTCGCCAGCAAGCCTTGCAGGGTCTGCTCGAACTTGCTTTCCGCCACCAACCCACTCCGCGTGGATGCCCGTTCAGACGAAACCCTACAGTTGCGGCAGATTCAAGGGTGCCTGTGGAGAGGGCGTCGACGCCACCGGCCTGATCCTGATTCGCGCGATGCGGTTTTTCTCGCGCTTGAGCACGACGAAGCGCTTGCCGTGGAAGGTAAAGGCCTGCTTCTCCTCGGGGATCGACTGCGTTTCGTGGATGACGAGACCGGCGATGGTGGTCGCCTCCGTGTCCGGCAGATCCCAGTCGAGTGCGCGGTTGAGTTCGCGGATGGGCACCGAGCCCTCGACCATGACGGAGCCGTCTGCCTCGCGCTTCACGCCCGCCACCTCGACGTCATGTTCGTCGGCGATTTCGCCGACGATGACCTCGATGATGTCCTCCAGCGTGACCAGGCCTTCGACCTCGCCATACTCGTCGACGACGATGGCGAAATGCGCCCGCCGCCGCTGGAAGGCATTGAGCTGGTCGCTGAGCGTCGTCGTGTCGGGCACGAACCACGGCCGCGCCGCGACCTTCATGATGTCGATGCGCGCGGGATCGTTGCCGACGTCGTGCAGGGCGCGCAGCAGATCGCGCGCGTGGACGACGCCGACGATGTTGTCGATCGAGCCGCGCCAGATCGGCATGCGCGTATGCGGGCTCTGCAGGATTTCACGCACGATGGTCTCGGGCGGATCGGCTGCGTTGACCATGCGCATGTTCAGCCGGTGGACCATGACGTCGGAGACTTCCAGCGCGGCCAGTTCGCGCAGGCCGGCCAGCCGGTCGCGGTCCTCCTTGGCGCCCGGGTCGTCGGCGAGCGGGATCGGCGCAACCGCTTCCGGCGCAGGCTCGCGCCCCGGGGCGGCGCGGCGGCGCCGGCGCACTTTCCAGATGCGGCTGGCGGTTGCCTGGCGCACGCCGGAGAAGTGACCCGCCAGGAAGGCGGGCACGGTACCGACGACGATCCACAGCCACCAGCTCATCCGGGCAGGCTTTCGCGCAGGAAGGACAACACTTCGGAGGCAGGCACGTCCTTCGCGATGAAGGATTTTCCGACGCCATTCGTGAGGATGAAGGTGAGTGCGCCGCGCGTCACCTTCTTGTCCTGGCCGATATAGTCGAGCAGCGCCTCGGCGCCCGGCAGGCCGCCGGGAACATCGGACAGCCGCCACGGCAGGCCGACATCGGCGAGATGCGCCTCGACACGGCGGGCGTCGTCCATGCTGCAGAGATTCATGCGCGAGGAGAAGCGGTGGGCCAGCGCCATGCCGATGGCGACGGCCTCGCCATGCACCAGCCGTGCGCCGTCATAGCCGGTGGCCGCTTCCAGCGCGTGGCCGAAGGTGTGACCGAGATTGAGCAGCGCGCGGTCGCCGGTCTCGTACTCGTCGCGCCGCACCACGTCGGCCTTGGCGCGACAGGATTGCGCGATCGCCTCGGTGCGCGCGGCGCCGCCGGCGAACACCTCGCGCCAGTTGGCTTCCAGCCAGGCGAAGAAATCCGGCCGGTCGATCAGCCCGTATTTCGCTACCTCGGCATAACCGGCGCGGAACTCGCGGGCCGACAGCGTGTCGAGCGCCTGCGTGTCGGCGAGCACCAGCTTCGGCTGGTAGAACACGCCGACGAGGTTCTTGCCGCGTGGCGTGTTGATGCCGGTCTTGCCGCCGACGGAGGAATCGACCTGCGCCAGGAGTGAGGTCGGCATCTGCACAAAGCCCATGCCACGTCGCACGATGCCGGCGGCAAAGCCGGACAGATCGCCGATGACGCCGCCCCCCAGCGCGATGACGACGTCGCCGCGCTCCAGCCGGGCGGCAAGCAGCTGGTCGACGACGGTTTCGAGCGAGGCGAAGCTCTTGGTCTTCTCGCCCGGCGGCAGGACGATGCGGGCCGAGTCGATGCCGGCGGCGGCAAGGCTGGCCTCCAGCGCCTCGGCATGGCCGGCGGCAACGAGATTGGCGTCGGTGACGATGCCGGCGCGCACGCCGGGCATCCGCCGGGCGATCTCGGCGCCGGCGCCAGCGATCAGCCCTTCGCCGATCAGGATGTCGTAGCTGCGGTCGCCGAGCGAGACCGGAACGGTGACGGCAGCGCTCATGCCGATGCTCCCGCGCCACCGGCGGAGAGCACGCCGTCGAGCGCCTCGATCACCTCGTTGGCGATGACGTCCTTCTTCTCGTCGCGCGTCAGCACGGTGACGCGCGCCTCGGCGTAGATAGGATAACGCTTGTCCATCAGATCCTGCATCACGGCACGCGGGTCGGCGGTCTTCAGGAGCGGACGGTTCTGCTTCTTCGACACGCGCTCCATCAGCACATCCAGTTCCGCCTTGAGCCAGACCGAGATGCCGCGTTCGCCGATCAGCGCCCGCGTCTGCGCATTCATGAAAGCGCCGCCGCCGGTGGAGAGCACCTGCGGGCCGGCTTCGAGAATGCGGCCGATGACGCGCTGTTCCAGCGCGCGGAACTCGGTCTCGCCGTAGCGCTCGAACAATTCCGGCACGGTCATGCGCGAGGCGGCCTCGATCTCGTGGTCGCTGTCGAGGAAAGGCAGGCCGAGCAGGGTCGCAACCTTGCGGCCGATCGCGGTCTTGCCCGCGCCCATCAGGCCCACGAACACGACGCTGCGCGTCCCCAGACGTTCGACCACGCCCTGCCGCGTCTCCGCTATGCCGCCTTCGCCGTCCATGGCCTCTCCGTTGCCGCGCGTTATCGGCAGCAAAGCCGCCGGGCGTCAAGCGCGGCCAAATCGGCCGCGACCTTGAAATGGCCGGGATGGCACCGCATAAGGGAATGGGGTCGCAGCCCGGGCGGAGACGAATGCCTACCCTTTTCCGGTTCCTTGTCGTGATCGGCGTCATCGCCGCCGTGGTCTACGGCGCGATGTTTGCGCTGGTGACGTTCGTGGAGCCGAAGAAGGGCGAGATGACGGTGCGCATCCCGCCCGAGAAGATCAACCCGAAACCGTGATCGCATGAGAGGCGGGGCGCGCATCGAGGCTTTCCTCGAGATGATGAGCGCCGAGCGCGGCGTCAGCGCCAACACCATCGCCGCCTATCGGCGCGATCTGGAAGATGCGGCGTCAGCGCTGCCGGGCAATCTGGACACGGCGAGCCAGAACGACATCGCCGCCTATCTCGGCCGCGTCGCGGCGGAAGGCTTCGCCGCCTCCTCACAGGCGCGAAAGCTGTCGTCGCTACGGCAGTTCTTCCGCTTTCTCTACGCCGAAGGACTGCGCGGCGACGACCCGACCGGGCCGCTCGAGCGCCCGAAGCGCGGTCGCCCGCTGCCGAAGACCATGGGCGAGGCGGAAACAGCGCGGCTTCTCGATCGCGCCGCAACCGAAGCCAGGGAAGCGGGCGACGGCGAGCGCATCGCGGCGACGCGGCTGCACGCGCTGGTGGAAGTGCTCTACGCCACTGGGCTGCGCGTCTCCGAACTGGTCAGCCTGCCGGCCGTGGTGGCGCGCCGCGACGAGCGGTTCTTCGTGGTGCGCGGCAAGGGCAACAAGGAAAGGCTGGTGCCGCTGTCGGAGAAGGCGCGCGCCGCCATGCGGGCCTGGATGGCGCAGCGTCAGATGGCGCCACGCCTCGCCGACAGCCCGTGGCTTTTCCCCGCCTCGTCGGAGAGCGGATTCCTGCCGCGCCAGGTTTTCGCCCGCGAACTGAAGGGGCTGGCAGCGCGCGCCGGGATTGCCGCGGCGAAAGTCTCGCCACACGTGCTGCGCCATGCCTTTGCCAGCCATCTCCTGCAGAACGGCGCCGATCTGCGCGCAGTGCAGCAACTGCTCGGCCATTCCGACATCTCGACCACGCAGATCTACACGCATGTGCTGGAGGAGCGGCTGGTGCGGCTGGTGGCCGAACACCATCCGCTTGCCGATTAGACCCTACACCGCTATGTGAAGGCGAAATCCGCAGCGGCCCGGGCGAGAACGCCAGCGGCCGTTCCCATCGATTTCCGTCCGGACGTCTGGTTCGCCCGCGAATGTACAATTACCTCGATTTTGAAAAGCCGGTTGCCGACCTCGAAGGCAAGATCCTCGAACTGAAGAAGCTCAACGAGGGTGCCGAGGCCGTCGACGTCGCCGACGAAGTGGCGCGGCTGGAAAAGCGCTCCAAGGACGCGCTGCGCGAACTCTACAAGGCGCTGACGCCGTGGCAGAAGGCGCAGGTGGCGCGCCATCCCGACCGGCCGCACTGCCTCGACTACGTCAAGGGACTGTTCACCGATTTCACGCCGCTCGCCGGCGATCGCGCCTATGGCGACGACCACGCCATCGTCGGCGGCTTCGCGCGTTTCCGCGGCGCGCCGATCGCGGTGATCGGGCAGGAGAAGGGCTCCGACACGGCAAGCCGGCTGAAGCACAATTTCGGCATGGCGCGCCCCGAGGGCTACCGCAAGGCCGTGCGCATCATGGAACTGGCCGACCGCTTCTCGGTCCCGCTGGTGACGCTGGTGGACACGGCAGGCGCCTATCCGGGCGTCGATGCCGAGGAACGCGGACAGGCCGAGGCCATCGCGCGCTCGACCGAAACCTGCCTGCGCATGAAGGTGCCGTCGGTGTCGGTGATCATCGGCGAAGGCGGCTCCGGCGGCGCGATCGCCATCGCCACCGCCAACAAGGTCTACATGCTCGAGCACTCGATCTATTCGGTGATCTCGCCGGAGGGTGCGGCCTCGATCCTTTGGCACGATTCGACCCGCGCCAAGGATGCGGCGACGAACATGAAGATCACCGCGCAGGACCTGCTCGACCTGAAGGTCATCGACGGCATCATTCCCGAGCCGCTCGGCGGCGCGCACCGCGCGCCGGATATGGTGCTGGCCGCCACCGGCGACCGCATCGACGCGACGCTGCGGGAGTTCGGCGGCTCGAATGTCGATTTCCGCGAGCACCGCCGCGACAAGTACCTGGCGATCGGCCGCAACCTCTAGCCCGGCCATCGCCACAAAAAAGCCGCCTCCTGCCCGGCAATGAAAATGCCGTGAGAAGGCTGGCCGGCGCTTGCGGTAACCGGATTTCAAGGTTAACCGGCGTATCGGTGGCAGGCACGGCAGGGGACGGGCGCGGTTTCGGACGACCGGGATCGCTCAGACGGGACAGACCGCAGACTTGATGATTTCCAAGCGTTTACGAGCTGGCTTGCTGATCGCCGCCCTCGCGCTGGCAGGGTGCAACAATGCCTCGATCGAGGACGTTGCGCCGAAGGCCAGCAAGCTGCCGGACTCGCTGCTCAAGGAAATGTCCGACAAGGGCATGAACCGCACCTCCTCGATCATGGCCCGCATCTACAAGGAAGAGGGCAAGCTCGAGATCTGGAAGATGCGCAACAATGGGCGCTACGCGCTCATCAAATCGTACAACATCTGCAAGTGGTCGGGTCAGCTCGGCCCGAAATTCATCGAGGGCGATCGCCAGGCGCCCGAGGGGTTCTACACCGTACGTCCCGGCGCCATGAACCCGAACTCCGGCTACCATCTGTCGTTCAACATCGGCTACCCGAACGCCTTCGACCGCGCGCACGGCCGCACCGGCGCCAACCTGATGGTGCATGGCGAGTGCTCGTCGCAGGGCTGCTACTCGATGGAGAACCGGCAGATCGAGGAAATCTACGCGCTGGCGCGCGAAGCCTTCAAAGGCGGCCAGACCGAATTCCAGGTACAGGCCTTCCCGTTCCGCATGACCGCCGCCAACATGGCGCGCTACCGCAACGATCCGAACTACCCCTTCTGGCAGAATCTGAAGGAAGGCTACGACCAGTTCGAGATCACCAAGGTGCCGCCGAAGGTCGACGTCTGCGAAAAGCGCTACGTCTTCAACCAGATCGCGGCGGACGGAAAGCCGTTCTCGCCGACCGGCGCCTGCCCGGCATCGACGCAGCCGTCCGAGCTGATCGGCGCCTACCAGTCCTACAAGGCGCAGGACGAGGTCGCCTTTGCCAGGGCCGCCGGCTCGGCCGACGCCAGCAAGCCGCTGAGCCAGACCATCGCCGGCATCGACGAAGCCAAGATCGTGCAGGAATGGACGCGCAAGCGCGGCCGCGGCGAGCGCGTTCCGGTGCAGCCGCCGGCGATGCACGCCGATGGCCAGGTCACCGCGACGGCACTGATGGGCCGCATCGATTCGCCGGCCGGTCGCCGCATGGCCGCCCTCGAGGCCGCCGAAGCCGAGAAGAAGAAGGCGGCGGAAGCGAAGAAGCGCGCCGAGGAAGAAAAGAAGCTCGCCGCCGCCCAGGCCAAGGCCGAGAAGGAAGCCGCCAAGGCGGCAGCGGCTGCCGCCAAGGACGCGGAGAAGGCTGCCAAGGCGGCCGCCAAGAACCCCGACGCCGCCACTGCCAAGGCGACGGAAGCGGCCGCCGAGGCAACCGCTGCGACCGCGGCGGAGGCTGCCGCGTCGGCACCGGCCGAGCCCGAGAAGAAGGGGCTGCTGGGCGGGGTGCGCAAGCGCATCGGCAACATCTTCGGCAGCTAGCCCGTGGCCGACAGCCCGGCCGTCTACGATCTCAAGGGTCTGAACTGCCCGCTGCCCGTCCTGAAAGCGCGCAAGCGCCTCGCGGGCATGCGCGCCGGCAGCCGGCTGTGGCTTGAAACGACCGACCCGCTGGCCGCCATCGACATCCCGGCATTCTGCAATGAAGACGGCCATCGGCTGGTCGAGACGCTGCCGGTCGAAGGCGGCCATCGCTTCCTGGTCGAGCGCGGCGCCTGAATTCAGGCCTTGATGCCGCCATTGCCGCGACGGAAAGTGGCACCGCCATGCGCATCGCCATCAGCGCCTTCTCGCGCCGCACCCCTGTCCGCCGCCTGCTCGTGGCAGCGGCAGCCATTGTCCTTGCGCTGTCGGCCGCGTCGGGCGCAGGGGCGCAGGACCGTCCACTCAAAGGCGTGGCGCTGGTCATCGGGAATGGCGAATACGAGCATCTCCCGGCACTGCCGAATCCCGAGAACGACGCGCGCGCGATCGAGGAGATGCTGGCGACGCTCGGCTTCGACACCAGCATGTCGACCGACCGCGACGCGCGCCGGCTGAAGCGCGACCTCGAAGGTTTCGTCGAGGATGCGGAGGGAGCCGATGTCGCGGTGATCTACTATTCCGGGCATGGGATCGAGGCCGGCGGCGAGAACTTCCTTGTGCCGGTCGACGCGGATACGGCCGCGCTCGACGATGCCGGCGAGCGGCTGGTGCCGATCTCCGACGTGCTCGCGCGCCTCAAGGCGACCGTGCCGGTGACGATCGTGCTGCTCGACGCCTGCCGCACCAATCCATTTCCCGCCGGCGCGGCGGTGCGGCTGTCGCCCGAAGCGCCGCCGCAAGGCATCGGCACGGCAGGACTGGGCGCAACGCGCGGCGCCGTCGCATTGGGCACCGACGGCGCCGACAGCCTCGGCCAGGTCATCGGCTTTGCGGCCGAGCCCGGCCATGCCGCACTCGACGGCGATGCCGGCGGCAACAGCCCATACGCCGCCGCGCTGCTGCGGCACATCGGCGCGATGCCGGGCGACGAGTTCGGCACCGTGCTGCGCATGGTCACCGAGGAGGTGTACCTGAAGACCGGCGGACGCCAGCGCCCCTGGGTCAATGAGAGCCTGCGCCGGCTGCTGTTCTTCGGCGGCGCCGCGCCGACCGTGGCGGGCGCCGAGGGCGACATCCTCGCCGAGCGTCGCCGCCTGCTGCTCACCATCGCGGCGCTGCCGGATCCGGAGCGCCGCCAGATCGAAGGCATTGCCGGCAGCGGCGGCGTGCCGATGGATGCGCTCTACGGCATGCTGGCAGCGCTCGGCGCGCAGGCGCCGCGCGATCCCGTCGCGCTGGAGCAGTTGCTGCGCAGCCAGACGCTTCGCCTGAAGGACATGCTGGCGGAACGCGCCGCGCTGAAAAGCGAGGACGCCGAGATCAGCCGGCTGGCCGGCCTCGCCGACCAGGCGCTGCGCGAGGGCGCGCTGGAGACGGCGGTCGGGTTGCTCGGCGACGCGAAAGCGCGTGTCACCGCCTTGTCCTCCACCGTCGATCAGGCCGAGGACGACCTGCGCCGCAAGCGGATCGAGTTCGGCACGGTCTACGCGAAGAGCGCCGAGGCGCGCGCGCTGGCCTTCGACAATGCCGGTGCCGCGGAGGACTACGCGCAGGCGTTTGCGCAGGTCGAGAAATGGGACCCGCAGGCGGCGCTCGACTACAAGATCGGCGAGGCGGTGGCGCTGACCGAGCATGGACACTACAGCGGCGACAAGGACGCGCTGCAGCGCGCCACCGAGGCCGGCGCAGCGGCGATGCGGCTTGCCTCCGCTGCTGTCCCCTTCGATCGCGCGCGCAGCGAAGTGACCTACGCCAATGCGCTGCAGGGGCTGGGGGAACGCGAGAGCGGACTGGAGACGCTGGAACAGGCGATCGCCGCGTATCGAAATGTGATCCCGCTGCTCGACCCCGGGAAGAACTGGCCGACCTGGTCGACCGCCCAGAACAACCTGGCCAATACGCTTTCGACCATCGGCCGGCGTGTCTCCGACCGCCAGAGGCTGGAGGACGCCGCCGACGTCTATCGCGAACTGATCAGGCTGAGCCGGCAGCGAGGCGACGAACTGACCCTGCTCAAGGCGATGAACAATCTCGCCAAGGCGCTGCACGAACGCGGCGAGATGGAACCCGGCGCCAACGATCGCCTGATCGAGGCGCGCACCGTCTATGAACAGGCGCTGACCCGCGTGAAACGCGCCCAGTATCCCATGCTGTGGGCGGCGCTGCAGAACAACCACGCCAATGTGGTGAAAGAGATCGCCGGCCGCACCGACAACCGCCCGTACCGCGTGCTCATGCTGGTGCAGGCGCTCGGCTCCTACACCTATGCGATGCAGGAATGGACGCGCGAGACTGCCCCGGCGCATTGGGCCGTGGCGCAGTCCAACATGGCGATCATCTACCAGGACCTGGCATGGCTCGACGCCTCGCGCGCGGCCGGGTACCTCGCCTCCGCCGATGAGGCACAGAGCAGCGCCATGGAGGTGATGACGCATAACAGCGCCCCGATGCAATGGGCGACCTTCGCATACGGCCGCGGGCGCACGCGCCACGCAATGGGTGATCATGCGGGAACCGATGAACAGGCTGCCAGCCACTACCAGGCAGCCGCCCAGGATTACCGCGCCGCCCTGACCGTGCTGACCCGCGACAATCGCCCGGACATGTGGGCGGATGCCAACATCTCGCTCGGCACGGCATTGCAGGCGTTTGCGCAGCGCGAGCACGACGCGCTCAAAGCGGCCGCGGCGCTGCAAGAGGCTGGAGAAGCGCAGCGCACCGCCATCGATTTCTACGCTGCCGACCGTCAGATCGAACGCCATGCCCAGTCGCTGCACGATCTGGGCCTGACATACGTCATGCTCGGCGAACGCGGCGGCGGCGCCGAGGCCTACCGGCAGGCCGAGGCGATCTATCGCGAAGAGCTGCCGCTGTGGTCGAAGGACACCGCACCGGTCCCCTGGGCGCGCGCGCAGGCAGGCATTGCCAACGCACTGCGCGCCATCGGGCTGGCGTCGGACGACCTGGCCATGCTCGCCGAGGCCCGGCGGCTGACTCAGGATTCCTGGGACACGATCCGCCCCTACGACCAGCAGTATGACGAGGTTCTCGGTCGCCGCATTGCCGAGATCGACGCGGCGCTGGCGAAGCAGGACTAGCCGTCAGCCACGAAAGCCGGCGATGGCGAGGGGGTTGTCGGCGAGCGCCGCGCGGTCGGGCGTGTCGATCGACGGCTGCCCGGCGATCGCGGCGAACAGGCGGCGGACATAGTCTTCCGGCATGTCCATCGTGATCAGCACGATGCGCGTCCCGCGCGTCGCGTCGGGCCAGGCCGGCAGCCGCGCCGGCGGATGGAACAGCGCCTGCACGCCATGCAGCACGAGCGGCCGCGACGGGTCCTCGGCCAGCTCGACGATGCCCTTCATCCGCAACAGCCGCTCGCCATGCGCGGAACGCAGCAGGTCGATGAACGTCTCTATCGCCGCGAAGGGCAGCGGCCGGTCATGCATCAGCGTGTGGGAACGGATGCGCGCGTCGTGGCGCGAATGCGCGTGATGGTGATGATGCTCGTCGTGATCATGGTCGTGGTGGTCGTGGTCGTGATGATCGTGCGCCGCCTCGCCCAGCCAGCGCCGCACGTCTGCGGTCTTGGTCGCCGGATCGTAGAGCCCGGCCGAAAGCAGCGCGGCGCCGGCCTCGCTGACGTCTGCGACAGCGGCATTCGGATTGAGCGCGGCAAGCCGCGCCTTCAGCGCCGCCAGTGCCTGCGGCTCGGCGAGGTCGAGCTTGGACAGCAGGATGCGGTCGGCGACCGCCACCTGCTTCACCGCTTCGACATGATTGTCGAGCGTGGCGTTGCCGTTGACCGCGTCGACGACGGTGATGACCCCGTCGAGCCGGAAGGTCTGCAGCAGCACCGGATGACCCATGATCGACTGCAGCACCGGCGCGGGATCGGCAAGCCCGGTCGTCTCCACCACCACCCGCGACAGCCGCGCGATGCGCCCGTCATCGCGCCGTTCGATCAGATCGGCGAGCGTATCGACGAGGTCACCGCGCACCGTGCAGCAGAGACAGCCGTCGGAGAGCTGCACGATGCCGTCGGAGGACTGTTCGACCAGCAGATGGTCGATCGCGACATCGCCGAACTCGTTGATGATCACCGCCGTGTCGGCAAGCGAGGAATCCTTCAGCAGCCGGTTGAGCAGCGTCGTCTTGCCGGCGCCGAGGAAACCCGTCAGTACCGAGACCGGAACCGGATCGTGAGCCATTGACGCCGACCTCAATTGGAGGCGGTGTCGCCTTCGGCGGCGGCCTTCACCTCGGGCTGTTCCGGATAGTCCGGACGCGGCGTGGGCACCGGAATTTCGGCGAGGTCCAGCGCCTCCTCGCGGTCGCGCACCGCCTTGGGAACCGGACCACCGGCGCCGCCGAGGCCGACCGCGACGAGCTTCAGCGCCAGCGGCGGCGCCGGCAGAAGCTTCGACCGGTCTTCCTCGTCATCGGCCGAGGCCTCCGACTGCGTCTTTTTCTTCTTGCCGCAGATCTCCGCGCGCATGTTCGGCGGCGGCGCCTTGGAATTGCCATAGGCGGCCAGCGCCGGCAGCGCTTCGCCCGGCTTCAGCGCACCGGCAAAGCCGTCGGTCAGCATGCCGGCGGCAAACTCGGCGCGGCCGCGCGCCGTCGAAGCACCAAGCACCACCGCAACCAGCGTACGCCCACCGCGGGTGGCCGAACCGATCATGTTGAAGCCCGACGGACAGACGAAACCGGTCTTCATGCCGTCGGCGCCGCTGAAGCGGCGGGCGACCAGCATGTTGTAGCTTTTCATCACCTTCTTGCCCGCGGTCAGGCCCTCGATGGCGAAGTAGGAGGCGTATTGCGGGTATTCCTTGCGGATCGCCGATACCAGCAGCCCGAGGTCGCGCGCCGTCGTGTACTGTTCGGGCGAATGCAGGCCGTTCGGATTGGTGAAGTGCGAACCGGTCATGCCGAGCCGCGCGGCCTCGGCGTTCATGCGCGCAACGAAGGCCTTCTCGCTGCCGCCGACATTCTCCGCCACCGCCATGGCGATGTCGTTCGCCGACTTGATGATCATCATCTTCAGCGCATTGTCGAGCGTCATCACCTGCCCGGGCTGGAAGCCCATCTTGCTGGGCGGCTCGTTGGCGGAATTGCGCGACATCCTGACCGGCGAATTGAGCGCCAGTTCACCGGCGCCGAGCGCGCGGAACGTGACGTAGGCCGTCATCAGCTTGGTCAGCGAGGCCGGATGCCAGCGGCGGAAGGCGTCGGTGTGCGACAGCACCTTGCCGGTCTCGAGTTCGAACAGCAGCGACGGGTTGGCGGCCGCCGGCAGGGCGGCGGCGAGCGCGGCGCCGAAAGCGGCCGCTGCTGCGAGACGACGGAAACACTGCCCAATCATCGTCCGGGTTCGCCCCCGTCCCTTGAGGTTGATCGCACCGATCGTCTAAGGTCTGGCGACCAGGCGCTCACGGTGGGTTGTTGTGCTATTTATCCTATGTGACGCCAACATGGCAAAACCCACGCGAAGATGGTTACCGGCGCGGCTCCCGGCGCCGCCAACCGTCCCGCAAGCGTATGAAGGCTGAGGCATGCCGATACTGAACCGCGCCGCCGAGATGCAGGACGAGGTCTCCGGCTGGCGCCGGCACCTGCACACCATCCCCGAGCTCAATTTCGGTGTCTTCCGCACGGCTGACTTCGTGGCCGGGAAGCTGGCCGAATTCGGCTGCGACGAGATCGTGCGCGGTCTGGGCAAGACCGGCGTCGTCGGCGTGATCAGGGGCCGGCTGGGCAACGGCCCGACCATCGGCCTGCGCGCCGACATGGACGCGCTGCCGATCGCCGAGGCCACCGGCAAGCCGTACGCCTCGCTCACCAGCGGCGTGATGCACGCCTGCGGACATGACGGCCACACCGCCATGCTGCTCGGCGCGGCGAAGTATCTGGCCGAGACGCGCAACTTCGCCGGCTCGGTCGCGGTCATCTTCCAGCCGGCGGAAGAAGGGGGCGGCGGCGGCAACGAGATGGTCAAGGACGGCATGATGGAGCGTTTCGGCATCGCCCGCGTCTTCGGCATGCACAACATGCCCGGCCTGCCGGTCGGCCAGTTCGCGCTGCGCCCCGGCGCGATCATGGCGGCGACGGCCGATTTCACCATCACCGTGAAGGGCCGCGGCGGTCACGCGGCGATGCCGCATGGCACGATCGACCCGATCGTCATCGCCAGCCAGCTGGTCGGCGCGCTGCAGACCATCACCTCGCGCTCGGCCGATCCGGTCGAGGCGCTGGTCGTCTCGGTGACGAAGTTCCACGCCGGCGACGCCTACAACATCATTCCCGAGCAGGCCGAGATCGCCGGCACGGTGCGCACGCTGAAGCAGGAGATGGGCACGCTGGCGCGCGAACGCATCCACACGCTCTGCGCCGGCATCGCCGCCGCGCATGGCGCCACGATCAATGTCGACTACGACGCCAACTATCCGGTCACCGTGAACCACCCGGACGAGGCTGCGTTCGCCGGCGACATGGCGGCGGCGGTGGCCGGCGAGCCGCAGGTGCATCGCGCCATCCCGCCGGTGATGGGCGGCGAGGATTTCTCCTACATGCTGGAGGCGAGGCCGGGCGCGTTCATCTTCATCGGCAACGGCGCCACCGCCAATCTGCATCACCCCGGCTACGATTTCAACGACGAGGCGATCCCGCACGGCATGAGCTACTGGGTGCGCCTCGCAGAGACCGCGCTCGCCGCGCGGCAGTAGGCGGCGGCGAAGCCGATGATACGGCGTGGTTGGCGAAGCCGGCCGAACCGGTTATGAGAGCGGCCGAGTGGTCCCGTAGCTCAGTAGGATAGAGCGGCAGATTCCTAATCTGTAGGTCACAGGTTCGATTCCTGTCGGGATCACCACTCCGCGACCATCGCTGGCGAGCTGATTGCTGCAATCGAAGCCGAAAGGCCCTTGAGGTTCGACCGCGGCCAGATCGCCGGGCGTGCCCGGGATCTCGGGCTAGAACAGCGCAACGAGCACTGCGATCAGGGCGACGGCAAGTGCGCCCATGCTACATGCCATCACCGTTGCGCCCGAGAACACTGCAAGGCCCGCGATCCAGCCGAATCTTCTGTCTGAAGTCTCACTCATCGCGACCCTCCTTCCCTCTTCGAGACGACCGTTGCAGACAGCTCCGGGTCCGGCAACGGGGTATCGCCCTCGCCATCCATCAACACCCTCTCGGCGGCTCCGTCGAGATCTTCGAGCTGACCGCTTTTCATCGACCACAGAAAGGCGACAAGGCCAACCAGGCCCATGACGAGCGCGACCGGAACCAGCCAGACCAGCATGTTCATGCGGCCTCCGCGAGTTGCAGCCGCCGCACATCCAGTTGCGTCTCAGTCGTCTTCTGTGGCGCGGCCAACCGGAGTGCGTTGGCAACCACAAGGATCGATGACGTCGACATCGCGATGGCCGCCACCAGCGGCGTCACGCCGCCCGCAATTGCAAGCGGCAGCGCCAGCGCATTGTAGGCAATGGAAAGCGCGATGTTCTGGCGGATGAGCCGCATTGCCCGACGCGCCGTTTCCACGGCCTGGGGTACGCTGTCGAGGCTCTTGCCAAGGAAGACCAGATCGGCGGCATTGCGACCGACGTCAGCCGCCGTCGAAGGCGCCATCGACACGTAGGCGGCGCCCAGCGCCGGCGCGTCATTGAGGCCGTCGCCCACCATCAACACCTTGTGGCCGGCGGCCTCCAGCGAGGCGAGGCGCGCCACCTTGTCCTGGGGAGCCATCTCGGCGGTGGCCTCGACGCCGACCAGGGCGGCCTTGCTCGCGACCTCGGCCGCGCCGTCACCGGAGAGGATTTCCATCCCCAGCCCTAGTTCGCGAAGATGGCTCACCGCACGCATCGCGTCGGGGCGCATTGTATCCGTCAGGACAAACTCGCCGACCACACCACGTTCCGACCAGAACCAGACCGACGACGATCCATTGTCCGCCGAGGCCGGATCGATCCACGCCCTGCGGCCCAACCGGAAGCGGCGGCCGGCAATGCTACCCTCGATGCCCTGTCCGGGTATCTCGTGCGCATCCTCGACGGCGGAATGCGCTCCAACCTGCAAGGCCGCCACCGCACGGGCCGCGGGGTGCCGCGACCAGCTTGCGAGGCTGGCGGCCGCATGAAGCTCGCTGCCCGCCACGCCGGTGGAAGACACACGCAGCGAACCGAGAGTCAGCGTCCCGGTCTTGTCGAGAGCGACGTGATCGATCTCGGCGAGCCGCTCGAGCGCGGCGCCGTCCTTGAGCGTGATCCCGGCTGCAAACAGCCGCCGCGCCGCCACCGCCTGCACCATCGGCACGGCGAGACCGAGGGCACACGGGCAGGTGATGATCAGGACGGCGATCGCGATCGTAAGGGACCGGTGGACATCTCCGGTAGCGACCAGCCAGCCGCCGAGCGTCGCCAGGGCCAGCAGATGAACCAGCGGCGCGTAGAGAGCCGCGGCTCGGTCGGCAATCCGCCGATAGCGCGCCCGGCCACCCTCGGCCGCCTCCATCAATCGCAGCATGTCCGCCATGAAGGAATCCCGCGGCGGGCGATCGACGCGGACGGTCAGCGGTCCGTCGAGACTGAGCGCTCCGGACAGCACCTGTGCACCTGGTGCCATCGGTTCCGGCGTGGCTTCTCCGGTGACCAGCGAGAGGTCGACCGAAGCGCTGCCTCCAATGACAGTTCCATCGGCAGGGACGCGCTCGCCCGGCAGCACCAGGATGGTCTCGCCTTGGCGGATCGACGACGCCTCCCGGTACTCGCGCTCGCCGCCTGATGTCAGAACGGTGGCCCCGCGCGGCATCATGCGGGCGAGCGCGGTCACCGCCTGCCTCGCCTTTCCGCGCATGGCGTGGTCGGCGGCGCGGCCGGCCAGCAGAAAGAACAGGAGGGACGTCACTGCATCGAAATAGGCGTGCGGTCCGTCGACCAATGTGTCGTAGACGCTCAAGCCGAGCGCCAGCAGGATGCCCACGGCGATCGGCACGTCCATATTGGTGCGCCCGGCCCTGAGCGCGCGCCACGCCGAGACGAAGAATATCCGGCCGCAATAGGCGACCGCGGGCAGGGCGATGACCGCGGAGAGGATGTGGAAGGCCTGCTTCGTCCCCACGTCGGCCCCCGACCAGACCGAGACCGAGAGCATCATGATGTTCATCGCGGCGAAACCGGCGACCGCCGTCGCTCGGAGCAGCCGCGCCATCTCGGGATCGCCGGAAGGGCTTTCGTACTCGGCCAGGGTAGCCGTGTAGCCCGCGCCGCGCAGGGATTCGACCAGCGGCGGGGTATCGCCGCGCCATTTCACCGCGACCGTCTTGGCCGACAGGTTCACGCGCGCTGAGATCACGCCGTCCAGCTTGACGAGCGTCGCTTCGATCGCCCGTATGCAGGCTGCGCAATGGGCCTCAGGGACCGCCAGGTCGGTCTGCATGGAGCCGTCGCCAAGATCCCTGCTGACCAGCCGGATCTCCTCCCGGGCCACCTCCCGGTCCGGTCCGATCATCAGGGCCGAGTCGGCCCCTGGTCCGCAGCAGGACAATCTTACGACTCCGGATTGGCCACGGCCTTGTAGGCATGCCAGGTCGCATGGCCGAGCAAGGGGAAGATCACGATCATTCCGATCAGGCCGGTGGCGACGCAAACGGCGAAGAGAACCAGAACCATCGCGCCCCACGCGATCATCGTGGGCAGGTTGTTCCACACCAGCTTCATGCTGCTGCCCATTGCCGTCAGCGCATCCACGCGACGGTCGAGGAGCATCGGAACCGAGAATACGCTGATCGAGAAGGCGAAGGCGGCGAAGATGCCGCCTATGGCCGTGCCCACGGCCAGCATGGCCCACCCGTAGGGCGTATCCAGCAGGATGCCGACCACATGATCAAGACCGGGGAAAGCGGTGACGCCGAAGAACAGCGCCCAGAGCAGGACGGCGGCGCGCGTCCACAGCAACATGAGCAGGCTGAGCAGAAGACCGGTGAAGAAGACCTGCGCGCCAGCACGCGGCCGTACGCGCAGCATCGACCCGAGGCCAACAGCCCTGCCCTCGCCGATCGCCCGGCTCTTCTCATAGAGGCCGATCGCCAGGAAGGGCGCCACGATCAGGAAGCCCGCCAGCGCGGGAAAGAGGATATAGTCGCGCCCGAATTCGACGAGTGTCCAGACGAAGGCAACCGACAGCACGAAGACCCCGACCCCGTAGGCCAGGCTGGAACCGGGGCGCGTCCAGAAGTCTCGCCATCCCGCCCCCAGCCAACGCAAGCCCTCGAAGACGGGCAGGTTGCGCTGCAGCTTGGGGTCGCGGGTTTCGCCGACACCCGACGTTTCGCTCAGCAGCCAGTACCCCTTGTCGGCCTCGCCCATCGCTTCCTCCCTCAGCAGGCCGACTTGGCGGCGCGGTAGCCGCCGCCATCGCCCGCGGACTTCAAGTGCTCGACACAGTCAGGCTGGGACTCGAACGCGACGTAGACGAGGTGCGCATTCGCTCCCGCAAACACCAGCAGTGCGGCGGGCACGAGGACCCACGGCAGCCAGCCTCCGGGCAGCCTGACGCGCTTCCTCATGGCCGCTGTGTCCCCAGATCGTGGACGTAAAGAGCGAGCGTGCGGATATTCGCCGTCGTCAGGCGCTGGTCCCACGTGGGCATGTGGCCCTGACGCCCGCCATGCACCGACGCGATAATCGTGTCCATGCTGCCGCCGTAGATCCAGTAGGCATCGGTCAGATTCGGAGCCCCGACCTCCGGATTGCCCTGGCCGTTCTCGCCGTGGCACGCCGCGCATGTGGACACAAACACCTTGTGCCCCGCATTGATGCGGTCGAGATTTTCCGGCGTCGAGTAATCCGGGTTTGTCAGGGAATAGACATAGGCGGCAACGCTGCGGACCTGCTCGCGGTCGAGCATCTGGTCGCGCCCGAATGCCGGCATCAGCCCCAACCGGCTGTCCGGGTGTGCGCTGTTGATCCCGACGCGCATCGTCTGCTCGATCATTTCCGGGCCGCCGCCCCACAGCCAGTCGCGGTCGGTCAGGTCGGGGTAGTTCGTGCCGCCCCTGCCGTCGCGGCCGTGGCAGGCGGCGCAATTGTCGCCGAACAACTGCCGCCCGGTTTCGCGCACCGTGCGCATCAATGCCTCATCCGCCAGTATGGCGTCGTAGGGCTCGCTCTCCAGCCGCACCGTCCAGGCCGAACGCTGCTGCTGGCCCTCGACCACCTTCGCCGCGACCGTCGTCTGCTGGTCGACGCCGAGCAATCCCCGCGTGTAGCTGGTTCCCAGCGGCCAGGCGGGTACGAGGAACCACCAGGCGATCGCCCAGAGATGGGTGACGATCAGGAATATCAGGACGCCGCGCGGGATCGGCGTGTCCAGTTCCTTGATCCCGTTCCACTCGTGCCCGGTCGTCTCCCGGCCGGTGACGGAATCGCGCTCTACTTCTGCCATGGCCTGTCGTCCCGCTCGAGTATGCTGTGTTTGGCCTCGTCGAACCGCTTCCGGTTCTTCGGCCAGAACGCGTAGGCGCACACGCACAGGAAGAACGCCATCATGTAGAACAGGCCCCAGCTCTTGGAGAAGGCGACGAGCGTTTCGTGGCTGAAGTCCATCTCTGCCTCCTCAATTCGCCGGGTCTGGGGGCTGGTCGGGCGCGGCCGTATCACGATGGGCGGCGTCGGTCAGGCGGCCCAGCACCTGCAGGTAAGCCACCAGCGCATCCATCTCGGTGACCCGCGTGGTGACGCCATCGAAGGCGCTGATCTGCGTCGCCTCGCCGTAGCGCTCGGACACTCCGGCGGCGAAGTCGGTGTCGGGCGTCGCCTGCCCGAACGCGTCGCGCGCGGCGTTCTTGACCATGTCGTCGGTATAAGGAACCCCGAGCGCCTGCTGCGCCGCGAGGTGCTGCGGAAGATCATCCATCTTCAAGGGGGTCCTGGCGAGCCAGGCGTAGGCGGGCATGTTCGATTCCGGCACCACGTCGCGCGGGTTGCTCAGGTGCGCGACATGCCAGAAGTCCGAATACTTGCCGCCGACGCGCGCGAGATCCGGTCCGGTGCGCTTGGAGCCCCAGAGCATCGGCCGGTCGTACTGGGACTCCACCGCCAACGAATACGGGCCGTAACGTTCGACTTCGTCGCGCAAGGTACGGATCATCTGGCTGTGGCAGGCGTAGCAGCCTTCGCGCACGTAGATGTTGCGGCCGGCCAGTTCCAGCGGCGTGTAGACCCGCATGTCCGGCGCATTCTCCACGGTCTCGTCGATCGTGAAGAGCGGAGCGATTTCGACGATGCCGCCGACGCTGGCCGCGGCGATGATCGCGATGACGAAGCCTACGGCGGAGCGTTCGAGCTTGCGGTGGAACATTTCAGACATAGGTCATTCTCCCGGCACGGCTGCGGGGAGGACGGGAGCGTCTGACCCACGTTCGGCGGCGAGTGGAGCCGCCCGGACCGTCATCCAGATGTTGTAGCAGCCGATCACCGCTCCGATCAGGAACAGCAGCCCGCCGAAGGCGCGGGCGATGTAGTAGGGATACATCGCGACCAGCGAGTCGACGAAGGAGTAGGCGAGAGCGCCGTCCTCGGTGTAGGTCCGCCACATCAGCCCCTGGATGACGCCGGAATTCCACATGGCGAAGACGTAGATCAGCGTCCCGGCGATCGCGAGCCAGAAGTGGACCTCGACCAGCCTCGCCGAATACATGCGCTCGCGTTTCCACAGGCTCGGCACCAGCGTGTAGAGCGAGCCGAAGGTGATCAGCGCCACCCAGCCGAGCGCGCCCGCATGCACGTGGCCGACGGTCCAGTCCGTATAGTGGCTGAGCGCGTTGACCGGCCGGATCGCCATGAACGAACCCTCGAAGGTGGACAGTCCGTAGAAGATCGCGGCCGCCATCATGAAGCGCAGCGTGGCGTCGTCCCGCACCCGGTGCCAGGCGCCGTTCAGCGTCAGCAAGGCGTTGCCGGCCGATGCCCAGGACGGCACCAGCAACATCACCGAGAACGTCATGCCGAGCGTCTGCACCCAGTGCGGAAGCGCCGTGTAGTGCAGATGGTGCGAGCCGGCCCACATGTAGAAGAAGGTGATGCCCCAGAAGCTCAGGATCGACAGGCGGTAGGAGAAGATCGGCCGCTGCGCGCGCACCGGCAGGTAGTAGTAGAGCATGCCGAGGAAGCCGGCCGTCAGGAAGAAGGCTACGGCGTTGTGGCCGTACCACCATTGCACCATCGCATCCTGCACGCCGGGCCAGATCGTGTAGCTCTTCGCGGATCCCCATGAGATCGGGAGCGCGAGATTGTTGACGATGTGCAGGATCGCGACGACCAGGATGAACGCCATGAAATACCAGTTGGCGACGTAGATGTGCGGTTCCTTCCGCCGCGCGATCGTGGCGATGTAGAGGATGAAGTAGGTGACCCACACGATTACCAGCCAGAGGTCGGCGTACCACTCGGCCTCGGCATATTCCTTCGACTGGGTGACGCCGAGCAGGTAGCCCGTAACCGCCAGCACGCAGAACAGGTTGAAGCCCAGCAGCACGAACCACGGGCTGATCTGCCCGGCCAGCCGGGCGCGCGAGGTGCGCTGCACCACGTGGAAGGAGGTCGCGATCAGGGCGTTGCCGCCGAAGCCGAAGATGACGCCGCTGGTGTGCGCGGGGCGCAGGCGGCCGAACGACGACCATGCGGCGTCGAAGGCGAGATCGGGCCAGGCGAGCTGGGCGGCGACCCAGACGCCCATGAACATGCCGAACACGGCCCAGGCCATCGAGAGGACGATGCCGACCTTGATCGGGTCATCGTAGTAGGAGACGGAGCGGTCTTCCGTCGGTTCGGGTCCATAGAACGAGGCCATGACCTTGTAGGCGACGAAGCCCGCGCAAAGCATGACGATGACGCCATGCACCCCAAGCACGTCGGAGCGCCCGAGGATGGCCATGACGGCGCCGGCCAGCACGACCAGGCCCGACAGGACGAGGGCGTTCTGCCGTTCCGAAGAGGTAAGGTTAGCTAACATCATTCTCCTCGTGGCGCCGACACCGGAACCTCAGCTTTTACCCATGTCCGGTTCATTTCAAGTAGTTCCCGCAACTCATTTCTGTGCGCAGCGATGTCAGCCAGCGTGAAACCGTCGAACACCGAAAGAAACGCATCGAGCGCCCGGGCGACAACGCCTTTCAGACGGCAAGCCGGCGTGATCGCGCAGAAACCACCGCGACGCATGCACTCGGTGAGGTCGAAGCCGTCCTCCATGTGCCGGATGACCTCACCCAGGTTGATGTCCTCGGCATCGCGCGCCAGCATGATCCCGCCGGTGCGCCCGCGCGTCGTGGCAAGGTAGCCGAGCTTGCCCAGCTTCAGCGCCACCTTGAGCAGGTGATTGCGCGATATGCCGAAACTGTCGGCGACATCGGCGACGCGTATGGGGCTGCCGCGGTTGATTTCCAGGTGAATGAGCATCCGCAACGCGTAGTCGGTGTGGAAGGTGAGGCGCATGGTTCGACCGCCTAGCTGAAAATGCGGTGCGGCACGGCAACCAGAGCGACCGCCAATGGAAGCATCACTCCGGCGAGTCGCGCGTTGACATGGATCAAGTGGTGCGGGTTTCGCAGGGGAACCGAAAGCGCGGACAGTGCCGGTGTGCGCATGTTCACGCGCTCGCCCTCGGAGCCAGGCGCTCCGGCCTGAAGAACATCGCCAGCCTGAGGCTGCGCGCAATCCGCTCGGCGCGGTCGATGAAGACCTCAGCCACTCCGGCGGGGCAGCGGTCGGTGGCAGTTTTCCGGAAAAGCGCGAGCCAGAGGTCGAAGTCGTCCTCCATAACCTGCTTCAGCTTCAGGTGAGCCGGCACCGGGCGGCCGCTGTAGGAGCCGTCCTTGAGGACCACCGAGCACCAGAAGTCGGTCATCTGCTCCAGGTGCGGCTCCCAGTCCCCATGGATTTCCGAAGCGAAGATCGGCCCGAGGCGGGTGTCAGCCCTGACGCGCGCGTAGAAGTCGCGAACGAGCCCTCCGATGAAGTCCCGGTCAACCAGCGGATGGACAAGCGGCGCTTCCGCCTGCGGGCGGACAGATGGAAGGGTGGAAGACATCCCGTCACCAAAAGTAGCACAT
>JBFXFO010000011.1:41273-44743 GCA_050178915.1 Rhizobiaceae bacterium
TACGCGCGCCGTTAACTGAGAAAGGACGCGAGCGCGATCTTCTGATCGAAGAGCGGGGTCTCTGCCGGTCGCTTATCGGCGCGCGCGTTCACGCGTGCGGAACTGGCCGGGTGTCATGTCGGTGCGCTTGCGGAAGAAGCGATTGAAGTACGCCGGATCGGAAAAGCCGAGCGAATAGGCAATCGCCTGCACCGAGGTCGGCGTGAAGATCAGGTCGCGCCGGGCCTGGTCGAGCAGGCGATTGGCCAGCATGTCCTGCACGCTCATGCCGGCGACGGCCTGCGCCATGCGGTTCAGATGTGTGGTGGAGACACCGATCTGGCCGGCGAAGAAGCCGGTCGGCGGCTGCTCGCGGAAATGCGCTTCGATGAGCATCTCGAGCCGCGCGACGCGGTCATGGTCGCGCCCGGCCTCCGGGCCGCCAAGCGCGGGCATGGTGAGGCGGGCAAGCCCGACCATGATCTGCGTCACCAGCGCCTCGAGCAGGATGTTGCTGCCGCCGCGTCGCAGCGCAGCCTCCGCCGCGATACGGGCAACCGCGTCAGCGATGCCGGCACCGTCATCGTCGCCAAGTGGGACGGTGCGCGTCTCGGAGACGAAGGCGGCGATCTGACGATCCGTAGAAGCGAGCGCGAGCAGGCGTTCGCCGAGCGCGGTCACCACCGTGCCGTCGACCTCCGGCACGAAGCTGAAGCCATGCACCGCACCGGGAGGGATGAACACGACGGCCGGGCCGGCAAAGCCCTCCCAGCGCTCGCCATTCAGCACCCTCCCCTGTCCGGAAGTGACGTGAAATATCTGGAAGAAGGCTTCATGACGATGCGCCGCGATCTCCCAATCGTGCAGGCGGCTGCGCGCCGGCAGGGACTCGCAGTGCAGCCAGAAATCGGACGCATCTTCAGGTCTTTCGCCGTAGAGACGGTAGGTCGGAACGGTATCCGGCATGATTTCCGATCGCGGACGATGTTCGGATAGTGCAATCTCTTGGCGCGTCTGTCCATTGTGGCATCAGCCGCCGCGGCTACTCTTGATGCGAACCGAACTGCAGGAGGAGCGGTGCGCGCACAGGTGGTCATCATCGGCTCGGGGCCGTCGGGTCTGCTGCTCGGGCAGCTGCTGACCAACGCCGGCATCGACAATGTCATCCTCGAACGGTCGTCGAAGGAGCATGTGCTTGCGCGCATCCGCGCGGGCGTCCTGGAGGATGGCACCTGCCGGCTGCTCGACGAGGCGGGGGCCGGCGCGCGCATGCGCCGCGAGGGCCTGCCGCATGACGGTTTCGACATTGCGTTTGACGGACGCCGCCACCGCATCGACCTGCACGCCCACACCGGCCGGCAGGTGATGGTCTATGGCCAGACCGAAGTCACGTTCGACCTGATGGAGAAGCGGGCGGCAAGCGGCGCGGTTTCGGTCTACGAGGCCGAGGGTGTTTCGCCGCAGGATTTCGCCAGCGACAGCCCGTTCGTGACCTATCGGAGCGGCGGCGTGATGCATCGCATCGACTGCGACTTCATCGCCGGCTGCGACGGCTACCACGGCGTCGCCCGGCGCTCCGTCCCGGAAACCGCCGTCACGCTGTACGAGCGGATCTACGATTTCGGCTGGCTGGGGATCATCGCCGAGGTTCCGCCGGTCGGGCACGAACTCGTCTACGCAAACCATGCGCGCGGTTTCGCGCTCTGCTCGATGCGGTCGGCATCGCGCAGCCGCTACTACGTGCAGTGTGCGCCGCAGGACCGCGTCGAGGAGTGGTCGGACGATCGCTTCTGGGACGAGTTGCGCAGACGTTTGCCCGCGCAGACGGCGGCGCAGCTGACGGTCGGCCCGTCGATCGAGAAGTCGATCGCACCGCTGCGCTCCTTCGTGGCCGAGCCGATGCGTTTCGGCAGACTGTTCCTCGTCGGCGATGCCGCGCATATCGTGCCGCCGACCGGCGCCAAGGGACTGAACCTCGCGGCCAGCGACGTTCACTACCTCTTCGAAGGCCTGCGCGATCACTTCATCGAGCATTCGGACGCCGGCATCGACAACTATTCGAGCCGCGCGCTCGCCCGGGTCTGGAAAGCCGAGCGCTTCTCGGCCTGGATGACGGCGACGCTGCACCGCCTCCCCGGCGCAGGCGCCTTCGAGCAGCGGCTGCAGGAGGCCGAGCTGGACTATCTGTTCTCCTCGCAGGCCGCGATGACCTCGCTGGCCGAGAACTATGTGGGGCTGCCCTATTGAGGCGCGCGGTGATCAGCCGTCGCATGGCGACGCGGTTTCGGCCTATCATGCCGGCATCGGCGGGCAGCGAAGGGAATGCGGCATGAGCGACGACAGGCGGTCCGAGCGCTACACGCAGGGCATGGCGACGCGGCGCTCCGTGCTGGGCGACGCCGCCGTCGACCGCGCGCAGGCAAACAAGACACACTTCGACGAAGCGTTCCAGGACATGATCACCGAGGCCGCGTGGGGCCATGTCTGGTCGCGCCCGAACATCTCGAAACGGGAGCGCTCGATGATCACGCTGGCGCTGCTTGCCGGGCTCGGGCACTACGACGAGGTCGCCATGCATGTGCGCGCGACAGCCAACACAGGCGCGACCGAGGAAGACATCGCCGAGGTGATGCTGCATGTCGCGATCTATGCCGGCGTGCCCACCGCCAACCACGCGATCAAGGTGGTCAAGCAGGCCCTCGACGAAATGAAGAGCAGCAAGACATGAGCGACAGCCCGCGGCTTTCCAACCGCAAGCCCGAGACCGGCGCCTTCTTCGCCCGCGACCGCGCGTGGCATCCGCCCGCCTACACGCCGGCCTACAAGACCTCGGTGGTGCGCTCGCCGCAGCGCGCGCTGATCTCGCTCGACTCGACGCTGTCGGAGATCACCGGTCCGGTGTTCGGCCACAACATGCTGGGTGAACTCGACAACGATCTGCTCGTCAACTTCGCCAGGCCGGGCGAAACCGCCATCGGCCAGCGCATCATCGTGCACGGGCGCGTGCTCGACGCGCGGGGCAAAGGCGTCGCCGGCGCGCTGGTCGAGGTGTGGCAGGCGAATGCCGGCGGCCGCTACCGCCACAAGCGCGAAGGTTATGTCGCGCCGCTCGATCCGAATTTCGGCGGCTGCGGCCGCGTGATCACCGACGAGGACGGCAATTACGCGTTCCGCACGGTGAAGCCGGGCGCCTACCCTTGGCCGAACGGCGTCAACGACTGGCGGCCGGCGCACATCCACTTCTCCGTCTTCGGGCACGGCTTTGCCCAGCGCCTGATCACGCAGATGTACTTCGAGGGCGATCCGCTGATCTGGCGCTGCCCGATCGTGCGCGGCATCCCCGACAGGGCGGCGATCGAGCGGCTGATTGCAGCGCTCGACATGGAAGCGACGATCCCGATGGATGCGCGCGCCTACAAGTTCGACATCGTGCTGCGCGGGCGCCGCTCGTCCCTGTTCGAGAACCGGCTGGAGGGAAACTGATGGCGCAG